>NZ_JBSFHV010000009.1:0-283107 GCF_053597235.1 Streptomyces sp. NPDC001493 | reverse complement strand
GGACCGGGATCAACGTGCCATCCACGATCCAGAGCCGTTCCACGGCGTCGGCCGGGCGGGTCGCGGGCTCGATGGCCAGGAGCGGCCTCAATCTCTGGATGACCCGGCACACGGTGGCCGGGGAGCAGCCGAACAGCGGCGCGAGCTGCCGCATCGTGAGGTTCGTCCGGTAGTAGACGGCCACCATCAGCACCCGGTCCGCCAGCGGCAGACACCACGGTCGGCCCCCGCCAGGCCCGTTCCCGCCCCGCTCACGCACCACCTTCAGCAGCCGCTCGAACTGCCGCATCCGCAGCCCGGTGAACGTTTCAACCCACAACGCCTCAGCCCGCAACACCCCACCCATACAGGAGAAATACCCGCAGCGCAGGCTTCTGCAACACGCTTTAAGCGGCCGCAGTCGCCCGGCTTGCCGTACCGAGGGGGAGGGGTTGTCATGACTGGCCTGCCACGGAGGACGTCTCAGCATTGCCGTCTGCCGACAGTGCAGGATCGGCGTTCTGGTGCTGCCACTGGCGGGGGCTCATGCCGAATGCCTCGCGGAACACGCGGCTGAAATGGGTCGCACTGGCGAAGCCCCAGCGCTGGGCGACGGAGGCGACGGTCACCCGTCCCCTCGCGCGGAGGAGTTCGGCCCGGCACACCTCCAGACGCCGTCGACGGATCAGCCGTGCCACCGACAGTTCCTCGGCCTCGAACAGGCGGTGCAGGTGGCGAGGGGACATCCCGAGGGCGTGGGCGACCGAGCGTGCGCACAGACCCGGGTCGGGCAGCCGCTCCTCGATGTGGGCGCGTACCCGCGCCACCTGTCCCCTCCGCAGGTCGTACTCCCGTTCTCGGTGGCCGGCCTGTTCGTCGATCAGCGAAGAGAGCATGTCGCCCGCGATCCGGCCGAGACGGCCTCCGCCGAGAACCGAGTGCCGCTCCGCCGCCGGTAGGTCGCCGGAGTCCGACGCGAGCAGCAGGCTGCCGGTGAGGCGGCCCAGGTAACTGCGCTCCACGTCGACGACGATGGTCGACCCGCGGGTGAGTTCGGACACCGAAGCGCCGAGCCAGAAGGCCGGGAAGCGGAACCACGAGATCGGCAGACGATCCCAATGGGGTGGATCAGCCGGGCCGGGGGCGGCGGTGACGAGAAGGTCACCGCGGTGCAGGGTGTGCTGGACCCCGCGGTGCGGAACCTTCACGGGGCCGCTTCGGGCGATCAGGACGTGGGCGGCGCCGGCGGGCCGGGCACCGGGGGGTGCCGGAACGATGTCCACCGGGCCCCTGGCCGTGGCGACCGGCGGGAGGGCGGGGGCGAGAAGCAGGAGTGGTGTGGTCACTTCGACCTCGATGGTCCGTGGATGGGCGCAGGCCGTCGACCGCAGCGGTGCGGTCACCGGCTAGGTCGTGTGTCGAAAGTGGCGCCGTCCGCCCGGAGGGCGGGCGGGACTTCCGACACACGGCCTAAAGCGTGTTGCGAAAGTCCCGCCTGTCCGGCGACGCCCGGCACGCACGCTCGCCGCGTTGTCGGGTTCACCCCGATACATCCAGTATCGGGGTGCCCCTCCGCCTTGCGATCGCACGCACCGGACGCCGCCGGACCCGCCCTCCGGGCGGACGGCGCTACTTTCGCAACGCGCTTTAGTGCTCTGGTAGGCACGAGCCAACCGCCCGGCGAAAGCGGATCCCAGGAGCATCCGCAGGCAGAAAACGTGTGGTGCGGATGCTCCCGTTTGCCGGTCCGAGGAGGGCGACCACCCGTGGCGGTCGAGTCCCCCGGTTCGCACCGGGGCGTTCAGGACCGCTGATCCGCGAGGGCCTCCGCCCCGCAGCGTGCGGCGCGGGGGAGATGGGACGACAGCTGCCGGCCGAGTCATCGGTCCCGGAATATATGTGACGCGTCATCGATTTGTAAGGGTGAGAACGCAAGAGAGGCCCGGGTGGACGGAGGCTCGGGCATGGGTGGAACACCAGGAGGGGGATCGCCATGACGCGCTTTAGCTGGTCACTTGAGCAGTTGGTCCGCCTTCGGGTACCTGCGGAGCCTCGGGTCGACCGAGGGATTTCGAGGGTCGCTGACGAGCGAGTGTCATCACCGAAGGTGTGACACATCAACTATTTTTTACCACTGCGGCCTCTAGGGCCGCCGTATGGGGAAGCGAGAAACCAGCCATGGGACAGTTCGACGCCAAGACCGTTGTCATCACCGGTGGCACTGCGGGCATCGGCCTCGCGGCCGCGCGCAAGTTCGCCGAGGAGGGCGCGCGCGTGTACATCACCGGCCGCCGTAAGGAGGTTCTGGACGAGGTCGTCGCCCTGGTCGGCGGCGACCTGAAGGGGATCCAGGCGGACAGCTCCGACCTGGCCGACCTCGACCGCCTGTATGCGGCTGTCGCCGCGGACGGCCGTCGGATCGACGTGCTGTTCGCCAACGCGGGCGGGGGCGAGTTCGCTCCCCTCGACCAGGTCACCGAGGAGCACTTCGACACCATTTTCGGCTCCAACGTCCGGGGCGTCCTCTTCACCGTGCAGAAGGCGCTCCCGCTGCTCAACGACGGGGCGTCGGTCATCCTCACCGGCTCCGTCGCCGGCTCCCAGGGCAGTGAGGCGTTCGGCGTCTACGGCGCCTCCAAAGCCGCTGTCCGCTCGTTCGCCCGCACCTGGGCCAACGAGTTGAAGGGCCGCGGTATCCGTGTCAACGCCGTGGCGCCGGGACCGATCGAGACGCCCGGCCTGAACGGACTCGCCGCCGACGAGGCCGGGGCCGCCGCGATGCGGGAGTACCTGGCGGGCACCGTCCCGCTCGGGCGCATGGGCACCGCAGACGAGGTCGCGTCCGTGGTCGCCTTCCTCGCCTCGCCGGCGGCGAGCTTCGTCACCGGAACCGAGCTGTTCGTCGACGGCGGCGCCATCCAGGTGTGACCGACGACGTGGCGCTGCCGTCCGCTTCCGGCCCGGACACGGGCCGGAAGCGGACGGCCCGCGCGACTCCGTGGCGCGAACGGTCCGGCTCCCTGGCACGAACGGAGCATTCGGGACCGGGCGCCCCTGCCACAGTCGTCCTGCGCTGCTCCGGGGCGGTTTCGCGGATCCCCCGTCATCGGCCTGGTGGCTGTCGAATCCGCTTGTACGTAGTCGACCGAGTACCGAAACAAAGAAAGGCGGGCGTGATGCCTGAGGCCGTCGTGATGACCGGATACGGTCGGCCAGAAGTGTTGCAGTGGGCATCGGTGGCGATGCCGGAACCCGGCGAGGGCCAGATCCGGATCCGGGTCAAGGCCGCGGGGGTCAGCCCCACCGATCTCGCGATCCGCTCCGGGCAGCTCCGCTTCCCGCTGGGGGAGCCGGCCGTCCTCGGTTACGAGGTCGCCGGGATCGTCGATGCACTCGGTCCCGGCGTGACGGGTACCGCCGTCGGCGACGAGGTGGCGGCCATGCTGATGGATCGCGGGGGCTACGCCGAGTACGCCGTGGCTTCGTCGTGGGCGCGCAAGGCCCCCTCGGTGTCGTGGACGGACGCCGCCGCGATTCCCGGATCGGTGGAGGCGGCAGCCGGCGTTCTGCGCCAACTCGGCGTGTCACGCGGGGAGACGCTGCTGGTCATCGGCGGCGGCGGTTCCGTCGGAGTCATCGCCACGCAACTGGCGGTGGCCCAGGGCGTCGACGTCGTCAGCGCCGTGGGGCAGCGCGACGACGCGTTCGCCGCGGAACTCGGAGCGCGTCCGGTGCGGTACGGGGCCGGCCTCGTGAACGCCGTACGCGCACTGGGCCCGGTGGACACCGTCTTCGACGCCGCCGGTACCGGAGTGCTGGCCGACGCCGTCGCCCTGGCCGGTGGACCGGAGCGGGTCATCACCCTTTCGGACCATGACGCCGCCGGCTTCGGCGTCAGGCTGTCCGTCCCCACCCCCGACCGCGCGCCCGACGCGGTCGCCGACGGACTGAACCTCTTCGCCGCGGGGCGGCTGCGGCTGAAGGAGCGCCACCCGATGCCCATGCGGGAGGCGGCCGCGGCCCATCGGCTGCTGGAAAACCACGA
The DNA here is from genome assembly GCF_053597235.1 of Streptomyces sp. NPDC001493. Lineage (NCBI taxonomy): Bacteria > Bacillati > Actinomycetota > Actinomycetes > Kitasatosporales > Streptomycetaceae > Streptomyces > Streptomyces sp. NPDC001493. Next base: position 279,083 of record NZ_JBSFHV010000009.1, on the reverse strand, counting down.
GGTGCGAGGCCGCGTGGTCCTCACGCTGGACTGAGCGGGACGTGGAGCACCTCACAACAGCGCGTCGTCCCCACCGCTTTGCCCTCCCTACCCCTGGACGGAACATGTTCGGCTCTGACACTCGTACCGCCGCCGCCCCGATCGCGGCACCCGCGGGCGGAAGCACCCGCCGCCGCTTCCTGCGCTCCACCGCGATCGCCGGGGCGGTCACGGCCGTGCCGGCCGGTCTGCTCGCCTCCGGCACCACTACCCAGGCCGCCACGGTGGCGGGGGTTCCCCTGCCTGCCGTCGGCCAGGAGCTCACTCGTCTGAAGCTCCGCGTCCCGCGAAGCGCGCTCGATGATCTGCGCCGGCGGCTGGCCTCCGTACGCCTGCCGGAACGCGAGACCGTCGACGACGCCTCTCAGGGCGTGCCCCTCAGCCGCCTGCAAAGCCTCCTCGACCACTGGCGTACCGATTACGACTGGCGCTCCCTGGAGAACCGCCTGAACAAGCTCGGGCAGTACCGTACGCAGATCGACGGGCTGGGCATCCACTTCCTGCACGTCCCGTCCAGGCATCCGAACGCGCTGCCGTTGATCCTGAACCACGGCTGGCCGGGGTCCTTCGTCGAGTTCCTCGACACCATCGGGCCGCTCACCGAACCGACCCGATACGGCGGCCGCGCCGAGGACGCGTTCCACGTCGTCATCCCCTCCATGCCCGGATTCGGATGGTCGGACCGGCCCGTGGAGTCGGGATGGGATCCGGCCCGCATCGCCTCCGCCTGGATCGAACTCATGCGACGTCTCGGCTACCGCCGCTACATCGCGCAGGGAGGCGACTGGGGCGGCGCGGTCACCACGCAGATGGCGAAGCAGCGGCCGGCAGGACTCATCGGCGTCCACCTGAACCTCCCGGAGTTCATGCTGACCAACACACCCCTCGGGGACAGCACCCCGGAGGAGCAGGCCGCGGTCAGTCAGCAACATATCTACGCCGAACGGTATTCGGGCTACTTCTACGAGCAGGCTCAGCGCCCGCAGACCATCGGCTACGCCCTCACCGACTCGCCCACCGCGCAGGCCGCATGGATCTACGAGAAGTTCATCGACTGGACGGACAGCGGACTGCACCCGGAGCGGGTACTCGGGCGCGACCGCATGCTCGACGACATCAGCCTCTACTGGTTCTCGGCCACCGGGGCGTCGTCGGCGAGGCTCTACTGGGAGTTCTCCCGGGACAGCCACGAACTGACCACTCTCGACCTGCCGGTCGGCGTCAGCGTCTTCCCGGGCGAACTGGTGCGCACACCGAAGGCGTGGGCCGAGAAGGTTTACGAGAACCTCGTCTACTTCAACGACGACATCGCTGCCGGCGGTCACTTCGCCGCCTTCGAGCAGCCGGGGCTTTTCGCACAGGAGTTGAGGTCGTTCGCCCGCCTCGTCAGGTGAACCGACCCACCACAAGAGCGACGCCCGCCGTAGCGGAACGGCCACGGCCGGTGCGCGCGCACAGCAAAAGGAGCAAGGTCTCATGTCGGACAACGAGAAGTTCATCAGGGCCGCCTACCAGGTGGCGGAGATCCAGGACATTCCCGGATGGGTCGCCTGCTTCACCGAAGACGGCACGTTCACCGACCAGTCGGTCGGCGTCACCTACCGCGGACAGGATGTCGCGCAGCCCGTCCAGAACTATGCCGAGGCATTCCCGGACATGCACCGGGAGCTCTACGACGTCTACGTCCAGGGCGACGTCGTCGTCGTGGAACTGTCCCTCAACGGGACGCACAACGGCCCTCTGCACACGCCGTTCGGTGTGATCGCGCCCACCGGCAAGGCCATCAAGGTGCCTTGCTGCGACGTGTTCCGGGTCCGCGACGGCAAGATCGCGTCGTTCGACTGCTACCCCTCCGGCACGGTCCTGTTCGGGCAACTGGGCGTCCTGGGTGCCTTGCAGGCCGCCGCCCGGTAGCGCGGCCCACGCATCCGACCCGCTTCGTGGGCCTCCTGCCCCGATCGGAGCGCGTTTCGCCGAACCCGGCGCGACAGGCCCACGGCCGTCCATCCCCATGCACGACAGAAGGAGTATCGCCATGTCCGGAAACCCCCGGCACATCGCTCTCGAACCGGCCGCCCAGGCGTTCGTGGACGCCACTTCCCAGCCCCCGTTCCTCTACCAGCTTCCGCCGGAGGAAGGCCGCAAGGCGGTCGACCAGGTCCAGGACGCGGAGATCTTCAAGCCGGAGATCGACGAGGAGTGGGTGGAGGTACCGGCCGGGCCCACCGGCACCGTCCGGGTCCGCATCGTCCGTCCGGCGGGATCGGCCGGCACGCAACTGCCGGTCGTCCTCTACGTGCACGGTGCCGGTTGGGTCTTCGGCAACGCGCACACCCACGACCGGCTGGTGCGCGACCTGGTCGTCGGCGTGAACGCCGCCGTGGTCTTCCCCGAGTACGACCACTCGCCGGAGGCCGGCTACCCGGTGGCCCTGGAGCAGAGCTACGCGGTGGCCCGATGGGTGACGACCGACGGCTCCGCCCGGAACCTGGACGCCCGGCGGCTCGCGGTGGCCGGCGACTCCGTCGGCGGCAACATGGCCATCGCTCTTACGCTGCTGGCCAAGGAGCGCGGCGACGTCCGGTTCGTCAAACAGGTCGAGTTCTACCCGGTCACCGACGCGTCCTTCGACACCGCCTCCTACGAGGAGTTCGCCGAGGGCTACTTCCTGGCGCGGGACGGGATGAAGTGGTTCTGGGACCAGTACACCACCAGCGAGGAGGAGCGCGGCCGGATCACCGTCTCGCCGCTGCGCGCCGGCTTGGAGGACCTGAAGGGCCTGCCGCCCGCGCTGATCATCACCGCCGAGGCAGACGTGCTGCGCGATGAGGGCGAGGCGTTCGCGGCCAGGCTGCGGCAGGCGGGCGTGCCGGCCACGAACGCCCGGTTCGGCGGCATCGTCCACGACTTCGTCATGGTCAACGCGCTCCACGACACCGAGGCGGCCAAGCACGCCGTGCTGCTCGCGGTGGCGAGCCTGAAGCAGGCCCTGCACTCGGCTGCCTGACTGCCCGTAGCCCGTCCGCCGCCGTCCGCCGACCAGGCGGCGGCCGCGGCGGTCGGCCCCGTCGGCGCATGCGTCACGAATCCTCCTGCTCGCGCCGCACCCGTTCAGCCGGGTGCCCACTTCATGGAACTGGAGCGCTCCCATGCGTGCATCACATCGACCCGGCCCGGCCACGGGCGCCGTGCCCTTCCAGCCGTCCCGGCGCACCCTGCTGCGGAACGCCACCGTCGCGGGCCTGGCGACCGTCCCCGCGGTCATGGGCGCCAACCTCGCGTTCGCCGGCACGGACAGCGGTATCGGCGCAGTCGGCCCCCTGCGCCTGCCCGAGGCCACGGAACAGATCACACCCCTGCACGTCAACGTCCCCGAAGCTCTGCTGAGGGACCTGCGCCACCGGCTGGCGAGCGTGCGCCTGCCGGAGCGGGAAACCGTCGGCGATTCCTCCCAGGGTGTCCAACTCGCCAAACAGATAAGCCTGTTGCAGTACTGGCGTACGCAGTACGACTGGCGGCGCTTCGAGCGGAGGATCAACGCCCTGGGGCAGTACCGCACCCGGATCGACGGCCTGGGCATCCACTTCCTCCACGTGCGCTCCCGGCACGCCGACGCCACGCCCCTGATTCTCACCCACGGGTGGCCCGGCTCGTTCGTGGAGTTCCTGAAGGCCATCGGCCCGCTGACCGACCCCACCGCGCACGGCGGCACGGCGCAGGACGCCTTTCACGTCGTCATCCCCTCCCAGCCCGGCTTCGGCTTCTCCGACCGCCCCGGCGCCGCCGGCTGGACCACCGCCCGTACCGCGGCCGCCTGGGCCACTCTGATGGAACGCCTGGGCTACACCCGTTACGTCGCGCAGGGCGGCGACTGGGGCGGCGGTGTCACGACCCAGCTCGGCAAGCTGCGTCCCAGGGGCCTGATCGGCACGCACCTGAACTTCCCGGAGTACGCCTTCAGCCCGCCGGTCACCGGCACGGTCACCGCGGACGAGCAGGCGGCACTGGACCAGATCCAGACCTTCTCCACCCAGTACTCCGGCTACTTCCAGGAGCAGACCACCCGCCCGCAGACCATCGGCTACGCCCTGGCCGACTCGCCCTCGGGACAGGCCTCCTGGATCTACGAGAAGTTCCTCGACTGGACCGACAACACCGGCCGGCCGCAGGGTGTCCTGTCGACGGACGAGATCCTGGACAACATCACGCTGTACTGGCTCACCGACACCGCCGCCTCCTCGGCCCGCATCTACTGGCAGAACTCCGGCGGCGGCGGGCTGACCACGCTCGATCTGCCGGTGGGGCTGAGCGTGTTCCCGCACGAACTGGTGCGCAGCCCCAGGATCTGGGCCCAGCGGGCCTACCGCGACTTGGTCTACTTCAACGACCAGGTTCCGTACGGCGGCCATTTCGCGGCGTTCGAACAGCCGCAGCTCTTCGCCGAGGAAGTCCGGAAGTTCACGCGGCTGGTGAAGTGACGCCTCCCGCCGACGGTTCGGCGGCCCGCGCGGCCGGACGCGTGCCGCCCCCGTCATCAGGCCCACCTGCGCCGCCACCGTCCAGACCAGCACCCCACGGAGATCCATGAACAGCCGGCCCCCGACGCACGGCGCCCTCCCGGCCGGCTCCAGGACCGAAGTCGCGCCCTCGACAGCACGCAAGGAGACCGCCGAGCCGAAGCCTGGAACGAGACGGTCGGGCGGTGGATGGCCGGCCGTGGCGTCCGTGGCCGCGGTGTCGTTCGTGCTGGTGCTCTCGGAGTTCCTGCCCGTCGGCCTGCTGCCCGCCATCAGCCACGGCCTCCACGTGGACACCGGCATCGCAGGTCTCCTGGTGGTCGTCCCCGGAGTGACGGCCGCGGTGGCGGCACCGCTGATCACCGTCACCTCCGGCAGGCTGGACCGCAGGCACGTCCTGATCGCCCTCGCCGCCCTGATCACCTTGTCCGACGTGCTGGCCGCCCTCGCGCCCACCATGGGGGTCATGGTGGCCGCACGCCTGCTGCTGGGGCTGAGCGTCGGCGGGTTCTGGGCCATGGGGGCGGGCATCGGCAGCCGCCTCGTGGCACCCGCCGACGCCGACCGGGCGGCCTCGCTGATCACGGCCGGTATCTCCGCCGGCACCGTCATCAGCCTGCCTCTCGGTGCACTGATCGGCCGTCTCGCAGGCTGGCGCGTCGCCTTCGTCGTCGCGGCCGCCGCCGGAGCACTGGCCATGGCGCTGCTGAGCACCGCGCTGCCCGCCCTCAGACCCACCGAGGCGGTACGGGCTGCCACGCTCACGAGCGCGCTGCGCCGGCCCCCCGTCGCACTCGCGCTGCTCGCCACCGCGGCCGTGTTCTTCGGCCACTTCGCCGCCTACACCTACATCACCCCCTACCTTCAGCAGCACGCCCAACTCGGCCCTCGCACCGTCACCGCGGTGCTCCTCGGCTACGGGCTGGCAGGCCTGGCGGGCAATCTGCTCATCGGCTTCGCCTCGTTCCGCTCGCCGCGAGTGATGGCGGGCTGCGCAGCAGTCGTCCTCGCCGGCGCCGTACTGGCGCTCACTCTCACCACCCCGACACCCGTCACCGTGGGCCTCGTCCTCCTGTGGGGTGCGGCCTTCGGGACGGTTCCGCTGATCGGGCAGGTGCGGGTCACGCGTGCGCTGCCGCAAGCCCCGGATGCCGCCCTCGCCCTGCTGGTCAGCGCCTCGCAGACGTTCCTCGCGCTCGGCTCACTGGCGGGCGGGGCGCTGACCGACCACCGCGGCACCACAACCGCGTTCGCGGTAGGCGCCGTCGCGGTGCTGCTCGGCTCGCTGGTGCCCGTCGGCAGGGCGCACAGAAGGGAGAGAAGTAGTTGACACGTCATCTATGCAAGATCTAAGTTAGTTGAAGATTGAACGGAAGGGCGGTCGCGGGCCGCTCGGAGACAGGAGCACACCATGGGACAGCTGGACGGCAAGACGGTCGTGATCACCGGTGGCACCAGCGGCATCGGACTGGCCACGGCACAGCGCTTCGGCCAGGAGGGCGCCCACGTCTACATCACCGGGCGCCGCAAGGACGCCCTCGACCAGGCGATCGCACGGATCAGCGGAAACGTGACGGCCGTCCAGGCCGACAGCAGCGACCTCGCGGACCTCGACCGCCTCTACGGCACCATCGCCGACGCCGGACACCGCATCGACGTCCTGTTCGCCAACGCCGGCGGCGGCGCGTTCGCCCGGCTGGAGGAGGTCACCGAGGAGCACTTCGAGGCCACCTTCGGCACCAACGTCAAGGGGACGCTCTTCACCGTGCAGAAGGCCCTCCCGCTGCTGGTCGACGGCGCGTCGGTGATCCTCACCGGCTCCACCGCCGCCTCGGTCGGCAACGAGGCGTTCGGCGTTTACGGGGCCTCCAAGGCGGCGGTCCGCTCCTTCGCCCGGACCTGGGCGAACGAGCTGCGCGGGCGCGGCATCCGCGTCAACACGATCGTGCCCGGACCGATCACGACCCCCGGCCTCAACGGGCTCGCCCCCGGCGAGGAGCAGGCAGGCCAGCTCAGGGAGGCGCTCGCCGCGGGCGTGCCGCTCGGTCGCATGGGGCAGCCCGAGGAGGTCGCGAGCCTCGCGCTCTTCCTCGCCACCGGCGAGTCGAGCTTCATCACCGGCACCGAGATGTACGTCGACGGCGGCGCGAACCAGATCTGACGTCGTCACCGATGTCGATCCACCCGTGGGGCCGACCGGCCCCGCGGGTGGATTCCCCCGGACCACTACTGAGGAAGACGATCATGGACATCGGGACCCTGGGCATCTGGAGCCCGGAACTTCGCCTGCACCCCGACCCCGTGGAGATCCACGAGGCCGCGGCCGAGCTGGGCCGGCACGGCTGGGGAGCCCTGTGGATCCCCGGCCTCGGTGGCGGCGACATCCTGGGGGACGCGGAACGCCTGCTGCGGGCCACCGACGAGACCGTGGTGGCCACCGGCGTCCTCAGCATCTGGCGCCACAGCGCGGCCGACATGGCGGCCGGACACGCCCGGCTGAGCCAGGAGTACGGCCACCGGCTCCTGCTCGGCCTCGGGGTGAGCGACGCCGCGGCCGCGCAGGAGGCCGGGGGGACGTACCGTCCGCTGGCCGCGCTCAACGCCTACCTCGACCAGCTCGACCAGGCACCCGCCGCCGTCCCCGCCGACGAGCGCCTCGTCGCCGCCATGGGACCCAAGCTCACCGAACTCGCCGGTCGGCGCAGCGCCGGCACCCACCCCTTCCTCGTCACGCCGGAGTTCACCGCCGGCGCGCGCGAGTTGCTCGGCCCCGCCCCGCTGCTCGCCCCGTACCAGGCCGTCGTCGTGGACGACGACCCGGACCGGGCGCGTGCCACGGCCCGCGGGTTCCTGGCGCCGTTCATCGGCATGGGCCACTACGCCGGCAGCCTGCAGCGGCAGGGCTTCACCGCGGACGACCTCGCCCACGGAGGGAGCGACCGGCTGATCGACGCCGTCGTCGCATGGGGCGACCTCGACGCCATCCACGCGCGCATCCGCGCCCACCTCGATGCCGGTGCCAACCACATCGCGATCCACGCCGTCGGCGACGGCCGGGGACTCCCGCTCGCCCAATGGCGAGCACTGGCTCCGCTGGTCCGCTGACCACGCGTGTCCTTCGGGTGGACCAGCGGGGACGGCGGGAGGAGCCGCGGGGACGGCGGGAGGAGCGCGGTGAGGGCGGTGGAGACATCAACCTTCTCGTACCATGCACGCATGGACATAGAGCCCCGCTGGCTCACCCCCGTGGAGGAACGGGCGTGGCGCGGCATGCTGCGGATGCACGACCTGGTGGTGAGCGAGGCCGGCCGGGTCATGCAGAGCGAGTTCGGGCTGTCCGGGGCCGAATACCCGGTGCTGGCGGAGCTGAGCCGCGTCCCCGGCGCCCGGTTGCGCATCCTCGAACTCACCAAGGTGCTCGGGTGGGAGAAGAGCAGGGTGTCCCACCAGCTCAAACGCATGGTCCAGCGCGGCCTCCTCGCACGCGACGAGTGCGCCGAAGACGGGCGCGGAGCGTACGTGATGATCACCCCTGCCGGCCGTGCGGCGATCGACGCCGCCGCACCCAGGCATGTCGAGGACGTCCGGCGCCTGCTGCTCGACCACCTCACCCCCGGTCAGATCGCCCTGCTGGCCGAGATCTCCGAGACGATCATCGGGAAGATCGGCAAGGACCGTTGACGCCGGTGCCTCACGCCCCCCCGAACCGAAGAGTTCGCTCACGCCTGCGGTGACGGCCATCTCTGCTGGTCCTCACGCCATCCCGATATGGGTGATGTATCAACTATAGCTGTGGTGTCGGTCGCCGAGGCATGTGAAGCCGTGATGTATTGCGCGAGACAGATCCCGAGTTCGTCCCGCTCGACGGCACCCTCGCCGAAGGCGACCGGGTCGGCGGCGGACGGGCCGATTACTCGGCCAAGTACCGCCGACACGGCGTGAACGCCCAAGTCGTCGCCGACCCGGAAGGCCGGCTGCTCTGGCTCTCACCCGCACTGCCGGGCCGATCCCGCAACCTGACCGCCGCCCGCACCCACCGCATCATCCGCATCCGTGAACTCCCCGAAGCACAAGCGGCACCCTGAAGTCTTGGCAGATCTTCCGCAGATCCCGCGTCAGCCTTGATCGGCGAAGGGTCGTGAAGGCAGGTAACCGCGGGTCAGCCGGCACGTTGAGGTGTTGTGCCCCTTGCCTCCAAGGGGCACAACACCCCACCCGTCAGATGTCCCGGAAGATCTCGATCTGCGCCCCCACCGAGTTGAGCCGCTCCGCCAGGTCCTCGTAACCGCGGTTGATCACATAGACGTTGCGGAGTACGGAGGTCCCCTCGGCCGCCATCATCGCGAGCAGCACGACAACGGCCGGACGGAGTGCCGGCGGGCACATCATCTCGGCGGCGCGCCAGCGGGTCGGGCCCTCGACGAGGACGCGGTGCGGGTCGAGGAGCTGGAGGCGGCCGCCGAGGCGGTTGAGGTCGGTCAGGTAGATGGCGCGGTTGTCGTAGACCCAGTCGTGGATCAGCGTCTGGCCGTGCGCGGAGGCGGCGATGGCCGCGAAGAACGGCACGTTGTCGATGTTCAGGCCGGGGAACGGCATCGGGTGGATCTTGTCGATGGGCGCCTCCAGCTTGGAGGGCCGCACGGTGAGGTCCACCAGCCGGGTACGGCCGTTGTCCGCCGCGTACTCGGCGGTGCGGGCGCAGTCCACGCCCATCTCCTCCAGTACGGCGAGCTCGATCTCCAGGAACTCGATCGGCACCCGGCGGATCGTCAGCTCCGACTCCGTCACGACGGCCGCGGCCAGCAGGCTCATCGCCTCGACCGGGTCCTCGGAGGGGGAGTAGTCGACGTCCACGTCGATCTGCGGCACACCGTGGACGGTCAGCGTCGTCGTGCCGACCCCGTCCACCCGTACGCCCAGGGCCTCCAGGAAGAAGCAGAGGTCCTGGACCATGTAGTTGGAGGACGCGTTGCGGATGACGGTGGTGCCGTCGTGCCGGGCGGCGGCGAGCAGCGCGTTCTCGGTCACCGTGTCGCCGCGCTCGGTCAGCACGATGGGGCGGCCGGGGGTGACCGTGTGGTCGATCTGCGCGTGGTAGAGGCCGTCCGTCGCGGCGATCTCCAGGCCGAAGCGGCGCAGCGCGATCATGTGCGGCTCGATCGTGCGGGTCCCGAGGTCGCAGCCGCCGGCGTACGGCAGCTTGAACTGGTCCATGCGGTGCAGCAGCGGACCCAGGAACATGATGATCGAGCGGGTGCGGCGCGCGGCGTCGGCGTCGATCGCCTCCATGTCCAGCTGCGCGGGCGGCACGATCTCCAGGTCCACGCCGTCGTTGATCCAGCGGGTGCGGACACCGATGGAGTTGAGGACCTCCAGGAGGCGGAAGACCTCTTCGATGCGGGCGACGCGGCGCAGTACCGTACGGCCCTTGTTGAGGAGGGAGCCGCAGAGCAGGGCGACGCAGGCGTTCTTGCTCGTCTTGACGTCGATGGCGCCCGAGAGCCGTCGGCCGCCGACGACCCGCAGGTGCATGGGGCCGGCGTAACCGAGCGACACGATCTCGCTGTCGAGGGCCTCACCGATGCGGGCGATCATCTCAAGGCTGATGTTCTGGTTGCCGCGCTCGATGCGGTTGACGGCGCTCTGGCTGGTGGCGAGAGCCTCGGCCAACTGGGTCTGTGTCCAGCCCCGGTGCTGACGGGCGTCACGGATGAGCTTGCCGATGCGTACGAGGTAGTCGTCTGACATATCGGCAGGCTATCTCACATATGAGATGTGCGTGCGTTCGGGCGGGGCGTTCGAGTGAAATGGTGACGAGGGTGTCGCACGGCCGTCCGTGGCACCGGGGCGGGCCCGCCCGGGATTCCGGGTCCCCGCCGCAGGGTCACCGCCACCCAGGGGTGAACGTGACCCGGCGTCAGGGTTGCACGATCGCTCCATGAACGCATGGCCACCCGCCCGGCGCGGGGACGCCGAAGGATTCGCGTCGCCCGTGTCCCTGCTCGCCCGGCCCCGGAGCGGCCCGCCGAGTCGCGACAGCGCCCCGGCCGTGCTCGACGCGGATGGAGCCCGTGCGTGGGGACCGGGCCCGTACGCACGAGTGGAGCCCGTACGCACGAGTGGAGCCCGTACGCACGGACAGGGTCCGTCCGTGCGGATAGAGCCGGTACGCACGGGTAGAGCCCGTACGTGGACCAGGAACCTGACGGGCTCAAGGCCCTCACCGAGCGCGCGATGCGGATCCACGCGCTGTACGACGAGCTCAATCTCGCGGCCCGCGGCCGCACCTGGAACCGGGAGGAGTTCATGCTCGGTTTCGTCGGGGACGTGGGGGACCTCGCCAAGCTCGTGATGGCGGAGGAGGGCGCCCGGCCGCACCCCGCCACCGCGCCCGGCGGCCTCGCCCACGAACTCGCGGACTGCCTCTGGTCCGTGCTGGTGCTGGCCCGCCTGTACGACATCGACCTCGGGCACGCGTTCGCCCGGACGATGTCCGAGCTGGAGGCCGCCGTCGGAGCCGACCTGGAACGGGCCACGCGTCCCGGGGTGCGCGAATGACGGCGGAGGGGCCGGGGGAGCCGGAGAGGCCGGACGAATCGGGGGAGCCGGGGGGAGCGAGGGGCTCCGTGGAACCCTTCGATCTGGCGGCGTACGAGGCCCGCGCCAGGAGCGGACCGTGCTTCGTGTGCGCGGCCGTCGCCCGGAGCCCGGGGTACCTGCACGAGGTGGTGTACGAGGACGCGCTCCACATCGCGTTCCTGGACCGCTGGCCGACCCTCCCGGCGAAGGTGCTCGTGGCGCCCAAGGCGCACGTGGAGCACGTGGTCGCCGACCTCGACCGCGACGGGTTCCACCGGCTGCTGGAGGTCGTCCGGCTGGTGGCGCGGGCCGTGGAGGCCGTCACCACGCCCGAGCGGACGTACCTGTACTCGCTCGGGAGCCAGGAGGGCAATGCCCACGTCCACTGGCACGTCGCGGGGCTGCCGCCCGGCGTGCCGTACGCCGGGCAGCAGTTCCACGCCCTGATGGCCGAGAACGGCGTGCTCAGCCCCTCACCGGCCGACGAGCGGCGGCTCGGGCGGGGGATCAGGGAGGCGATCGGAGAGGCGATCGGGGAGGCGGTCGCCGAGGCGGTCCGGGACCGTACGCCGGGCTGAGCCATCAGGGTGAAGCCGGGGGCTGGCGCCGGGCCGTGTGCGGGACAGGCCGACACCGGGTCGGCCGGGGTACCGGCGGCGTAGGATGCGGAACCCGGTCACCCCGGCCCGGACCATGCGACGGAGGGCGAACGTGCTGATCACTGTCTCGGACGTGGAAGCCGCGGCCGAACGGATCGCCGGGCATGTCGTACGGACCCCGACGGTGCCGAGCCCCGGGCTGTCCGCACTCCTGGGCGTGCAGGTCACCGCGAAACTGGAACTCCTGCAGCGCACCGGTTCCTTCAAGGCGCGCGGCGCGACGGCGAAGCTGCTCACGCTCGGTGAGGCGCAACGGACCGCCGGGGTCGTGGCGGTGAGCGGCGGCAATCACGGCATCGCGGTCGCGGTCATGGCCGGCGCACTGGACATCGGGGCGACCGTGGTCATGCCGCGGTCCGCCCCCGGCCGCGCCGTGGACATCGCCGAGTCCTCCGGGGCGAGCGTCGTCCTCGCCGACACCATGCACGACGCGTTCGCCCTCATGGACGAGTTCCGGAACAAGGGACTCACCCTGGTCCACCCCTTCGACGACCCCGTCGTCATCGCGGCGCAGGGCACGGTCGGTCTGGAGCTCGCGGAGGACGCCGGGGAGCTCACCGACGTACTCGTCAGCATCGGCGGCGGAGGGCTCATCTCCGGAGTCGCCGCCGCGCTGCACGCCCGCCGTCCCGGCGTACGGATCTGGGGCGTGGAGACCGAAGGCGCGCGAGCCATGTCGGCTGCCCTCGCCTCCGGCGGGCCGGTGCCGGTCGAGCTGTCTTCGATCGTCTCGACCTTGAGCGCCCCCAGCGCCTCGCAGCTCACCTACGAGCACGTCTCGGCCCTGGTCACCGAGGTCCTCACGGTGACCGACGCCGAGGCCGTGCGGGGCGCCCTCGACCTGGCCGAGCACGCCAAGGCATGGGCCGAGCCCGCCGCCGGATGCCTGCTGCCCGCGGCGCGCCAGGTGCTGGAGCGCGTCGGCGGGGACGCCAGGATCGGCCTGGTGGTCTGCGGAGGGAACGCGACGGCCGCCGACATGAACGCCTGGGCCGAGAGCTTCGGCCTGCGCTGACCGTTCGGGCCCCGCGTACCGCCCGCCCCGCGGTCTCGGTGCGTGCCGCTCCGGTACGGGAGCGGGCGCCGGGTCCGGATGCCGGCCGCCGGTCCTGGGCGGGACGCCGGATCGTGGCCGCGAAGAAGACCGGAGCTCGTGGCCGCCGAGCAGACCGGAGCGACCGGGTCCGTCGTCGGGACCCCGACCGGCGGGTGCCGGTTTCCGGGCCGAACGAGAGGGGACGCCGAGATCGGGCGCCCCGGTGAACACGGGCGCCCGGGCATGACCGTTCGACGGCGATGTACTAGAGTTATCTCGACATCGAGATATCTGCCGAGGCGCACCGCAGCCGCCGTTCGGTAAGGGTTACCTAACTAAGCCTTACCTTAGCGGATCGGCGAGAGGTCGTAGGCGGCACCACACGGCGCCCGCCGTGAGTGAGGCGCGGCGCGGTAGTACGCGCACATTGATGAAGGAGACTGTCGTGTCGGCGAACAGCTTCGACGCCCGCAGCACGCTGCGCGTGGGCGACGAGTCGTACGAGATCTTCCGGCTGGACAAGGTGGAGGGCTCCGCTCGCCTCCCGTACAGCCTGAAGGTGCTGCTGGAGAACCTCCTCCGCACCGAGGACGGCGCGAACATCACCGCCGACCACATCCGGGCGCTGGGCGGCTGGGACTCCCAGGCCCAGCCGAGCCAGGAGATCCAGTTCACGCCGGCCCGCGTGATCATGCAGGACTTCACCGGCGTTCCCTGCGTCGTCGACCTCGCCACCATGCGTGAGGCCGTGAAGGAGCTCGGCGGCGACCCGGCGAAGATCAACCCGCTGGCCCCGGCCGAGCTGGTCATCGACCACTCCGTCATCGCCGACAAGTTCGGCACCAACGACGCGTTCTCCCAGAACGTCGAGCTGGAGTACGGCCGCAACAAGGAGCGCTACCAGTTCCTGCGCTGGGGCCAGACCGCCTTCGACGAGTTCAAGGTCGTCCCCCCGGGCACCGGCATCGTGCACCAGGTCAACATCGAGCACCTGGCCCGTACGGTCATGGTCCGCGGCGGCCAGGCGTACCCCGACACCCTCGTCGGCACCGACTCGCACACCACGATGGTCAACGGCCTCGGCGTGCTGGGCTGGGGCGTCGGCGGCATCGAGGCCGAGGCCGCGATGCTCGGCCAGCCGGTCTCCATGCTCATCCCGCGCGTCGTCGGCTTCAAGCTGACCGGCGAGCTGCCGGCCGGCACCACCGCCACCGACCTCGTGCTCACGATCACCGAGATGCTGCGCAAGCACGGCGTCGTCGGCAAGTTCGTCGAGTTCTACGGTGAGGGCGTCGCCGCCACCTCGCTGGCCAACCGCGCCACCATCGGCAACATGTCGCCGGAGTTCGGTTCCACCGCCGCGATCTTCCCGATCGACGACGAGACCCTGAACTACCTGCGTCTGACCGGCCGTGACGCCCAGCAGGTCGCCCTCGTCGAGGCGTACGCCAAGGAGCAGGGCCTCTGGCTGGACCCGGCCGCCGAGCCGGACTTCTCCGAGAAGCTGGAGCTCGACCTCTCCACGGTCGTCCCCTCCATCGCCGGCCCGAAGCGCCCGCAGGACCGCATCATCCTCGCCGACGCCAAGGCGCAGTTCGCCCAGGACGTGCGCAACTACGTCTCGGACGACGAGGAGTCGGGCAAGGAGTCCTTCCCGGCCTCCGACGCCCCGGCCGCCTCCAACGGCGTCCCGTCGAACCCGACCACGGTCACGGCCCCCGACGGCACCACGTACGAGATCGACCACGGCGCCGTCACCGTCGCCGCGATCACCTCCTGCACCAACACCTCGAACCCCTACGTCATGGTCGCCGCGGCGCTCGTGGCGAAGAAGGCGGTCGAGAAGGGCCTGACCCGCAAGCCGTGGGTCAAGACCACCCTCGCCCCGGGCTCGAAGGTCGTCACCGACTACTTCGACAAGGCGGGCCTGACCCCGTACCTCGACAAGGTCGGCTTCAACCTCGTCGGCTACGGCTGCACCACCTGCATCGGCAACTCCGGCCCGCTGCCGGAAGAGGTCTCCAAGGCGGTCAACGAGCACGACCTGGCCGTGACCTCGGTGCTCTCCGGCAACCGCAACTTCGAGGGCCGGATCAACCCCGACGTCAAGATGAACTACCTGGCGTCCCCGCCGCTGGTCGTCGCGTACGCCATCGCCGGTTCGATGAAGGTCGACATCACCAAGGACGCCCTCGGCGTCGACCAGGAAGGCAAGCCCGTCTTCCTGGCCGACATCTGGCCGTCCGAGGCCGAGGTGAACGACGTCGTCGCCAACTCCATCGGCGAGGACATGTTCAACAAGTCCTACCAGGACGTCTTCGCGGGCGACGCCCAGTGGCAGGCGCTGCCGATCCCGACCGGCAACACCTTCGAGTGGGACTCCGAGTCCACCTACGTCCGGAAGCCCCCGTACTTCGAGGGCATGACGATGGAGACGACCCCGGTCGTCGACATCACCGGCGCCCGGGTGCTCGCCAAGCTCGGCGACTCGGTCACCACCGACCACATCTCCCCGGCCGGTGCGATCAAGGCCGACACCCCGGCCGGCAAGTACCTCACGGAGCACGGCATCGAGCGTCGTGACTTCAACTCCTACGGCTCGCGCCGTGGCAACCACGAGGTCATGATCCGCGGCACGTTCGCCAACATCCGCCTGCGCAACCAGATCGCGCCGGGCACCGAGGGCGGCTTCACCCGCGACTTCACGCAGGCCGATGCCCCCGTGTCGTTCATCTACGACGCCTCCCAGAACTACCAGGCCGCCGGCACCCCGCTGGTCATCCTGGCGGGCAAGGAGTACGGCTCCGGCTCCTCCCGCGACTGGGCCGCCAAGGGCACCGCACTGCTGGGCGTCAAGGCCGTCATCGCCGAGTCGTACGAGCGCATCCACCGCTCGAACCTCATCGGCATGGGCGTCCTGCCGCTGCAGTTCCCGGAGGGCCAGACCGCCGAGTCCCTCGGCCTCACCGGCGAGGAGACCTTCTCCTTCACCGGCGTGACCGTGCTGAACGACGGCACCACCCCGCGCACGGTCAAGGTCACCACCGACACCGGTGTGGAGTTCGACGGCGTCGTCCGCATCGACACCCCCGGCGAGGCGGACTACTACCGCAACGGCGGCATCCTGCAGTACGTGCTCCGCAGCCTGATCCGCAAGTAGGCCCGAGCGGCGCGCACCCCGCGCCGTGAAGAGCCGACGAAGGGGCCGCACCACCCCGGACGAGAGTCCGGCGGGGGTGCGGCCCCTTCCGCGTACCCGTACAGTGCCCGGGTCGCCGCGGCCGTCGCGGCGGGGAGAGGCGGTCGAGAACGTGGCACCCGGGGCGGGGACGAGGGAGCGGCTGGCGGACGCGGCGCGGGCCGCGATGGGCGGCGGGCGACGGCTGGCGGCGGTCGAACGGGTCACGGGCGGCAGCAAGAAGGGCGTCTACCGCCTCGTGATGGACGACGCGACGACGGCGATCGCCTACCTGTGGGACGAGGACGAGAACTACTGGCCCGTCGCCGAGGGCGACGACGACCTCACCGACCCGTTCTCACCCGGCCTCGGAATCGATCTGTTCCACGCCGCCCACGCGCGTCTCGACGCCCTCGGCGTCCGCGTCCCGGCGCTCCGCCTCCTCGACCGTGACGGCGCCCACGGCGAGGGCGGCCTCGCGATCGTCGAGGACCTCCGGGGGGAGAGCCTGGAAGAGCTGCTGGCGCGCGAGCGGCACGCGGCCGGTCCGGTCATGGACCGGCTCGCGGAGTCGCTGACGGCGATGCGGGGCCACCGGGCACCGGCGTACGGCAAGGTGGCCGTGGTCGACGGCGGCGGAACCTCGCGCGGTTCCTCGTGCGAGGAGGTCGTCCTCGCACGTGCGCTGCGCGACCTCGGCGAGGCCGCCTCGCGCGACCCCCGGATCGCCGACGCCCGCGACCGGCTGGAGGAACGGCTGCTAGGCCTGGCGGCGGCGGTGCGGCCGCGCGCGGAGTACGCGGTCGTCCACGGCGAACTGGGCCCCGACCACGTGCGGGTGGACACCGACGGCAACCCCGTGGTGATCGACATCGAGGGGGTGATGTACTTCGACGTCGAGTGGGAGCACGTCTTCCTGCGCATCCGCCTGCACGACGCCTACCGGCCGCTGGAGGCGGCCGGCCTGGACGAGGACCGGCTCGCGCTGTACATGCTCGCCCAGCGGCTCTCGCTGACGGCGGGCCCGCTGCGCCTGCTCGACGGGGACTTCCCCGACCGGGCCTTCATGGCGGGCATCGCCGAGTACAACCTGAAGCAGGCGCTGGAACTGGTCCGGTCCTGAAACTCCCTCCGCCGTAGGCACGGGGCGTACGGGAACGGGGCCGTCCCGCATGCTCGGCACATGCGGGACGGCCCCGTTCACCGTTCCGGCCCGGCCGGAACGTAAGACCCTACTTCCGGTGGGCCTTGATCAGCTCCTGGTACCAGCGGTAGCTGTCCTTCGGGGTGCGCTCCTGGGTGTCGTAGTCGACCCGGATGATCCCGAACCGCTTCGCGTACCCGAGGGCCCACTCGAAGTTGTCCAGCAGCGACCAGACGTAGTAGCCCTGGACCTCCACCCCGGCGTCCATGGCGGCCTTGAGTGCCGTCAGGTGGTCGCGCAGGTACTCGACGCGGTCCGTGTCGTGTACGGCGCCGTCCGCGTCGACGGTGTCGTACTCGGCCGAGCCGTTCTCCGTGATGTGGATGGGCGGCAGGGCCTCGCCGTAGGTCTTCTTCAGATCCGTCAGCAGATCGGTGAAGGTCTCCGGCACGACCGGCCAGCCCATCGCGGTGCGGCGGACGTCCGGGTACTCCGTCTCGCGGAGCCGGTTGTCGGTCGCCACCCGCAGCGCCGGGTCGGCCTCGCGGTACGGGGCGTCGGCGACGACGATCGGCCGGTAGTAGTTGATGCCCAGGAAGTCGAGCGGCTGGGAGATCAGCTCCAGGTCGCCGTCGAGGCGGAAGTCCTGGTTGGTGATGAGCTCGCCCCAGGTCTCCTCGTCACTGGCCGGGTAGCGGCCCGCGAGGATCGGCTCGGTCCACACCAGGTTGTGCTGGGTGTCCGCGCGGAGCACCGCGCCGCGGTCGGCGTCGGTGTCGGCCGCCGGGAGGTTGCGGTCCAGGTTGAGGGTGATGCCCGCGTCGCGGACGCCCGCGGCGCGCAGCGCCTTCATGGCCAGGCCGTGGCCGACCAGCAGGTGGTGCGCGGCGGCCAGCGCGCCGGTTCCCTCCTTGGCGCCCGGGGCGTGCCGGCCGACGGAGTAGCCGAGGAAGGCGCTGCACCAGGGCTCGTTGAGGGTGATCCACCGCGGCACCCGGTCCGCCAGGTGCTCGGCCACGATCGAGGTGAACTCGCCGAAGCGCTCGGCGGTCTCACGGACCCGCCAGCCGCCCTTGTCCTCCAGGGCCTGCGGAAGGTCCCAGTGGTAGAGGGTGGCGGCCGGCTCGATGCCCGCTTCGAGCAGGTTGTCGACCAGACGCGAATAGAAGTCCAGGCCCTTGGCGTTGGCCGGGCCGCTGCCGGTCGGCTGGATGCGGGGCCAGGCTATGGAGAAACGGTACGAGTCCACGCCCAGGTCGCGCAGGAGCGCCACGTCCTCGGGGTAGCGGTGGTAGTGGTCACAGGCCACGTCACCCGTGTCGCCGCCGTCCGTACGTCCCGGTGTGTGGCTGTAGGTGTCCCAGATCGAGGGGCCGCGGCCGTCCTCGGCCACCGCGCCTTCGATCTGGTACGACGCGGTGGCCGCACCGAACACGAAACCCGGAGGGAAGACAGGGAACTCACTCATGAAAAGCCCTTACTTGACCGAGCCGCCGGTGATCCCGGCGGCGATGTACTTCTGGGACAGGACGAGCAGGACGGCCGCCGGGATCGCCGACAGTACCGCCGCGGACATGACCGAGCCCCAGTCTCCGACGTGCGCACCGATGTACTGGTAGATGCCGAGGGTGATCGGCTTCACGTCGTCCGTGGTGTTCAGTGTGAGGGCAAACATGAAATCGCTCCAGGCGTACAGGAACGAGAACAGCCCTGCTGTGATCAGGGAGTTGCGGCTCATCGGCAGAACAACCTGGACAAAGGTGCGGAACTTGCCCGCGCCGTCGACCTCGGCCGCCTCGATGACCTCGCGCGGGATCGCCACCATGAACGAGCGCATCAGCACGATCGCGAACGGGATGCCCAGCGAGGCGTCCGCCAGCATCAGACCGGCGTACGAGTTGACCAGCCCCAGGTCCACGTAGGCGCTGTACAGGGCGTTGGCGATGACGATGCCGGGGACCATCTGCGTGATCAGGGTGCCGAACACGACGGTCTTCGTACCGCGCAGCTTGAACTGGGCGAGCCCGTAGGCGGCCGGCGCGGAGAACGCGAGGCAGATGACGACGGCGCCGAGCGCGACGCCCAGCGAGGTCAGCAGGTGCCCGCCCTGCTCCTTGAACGCGGAGCTGAAGCCCGAGAAGTCCAGGCTGTGCGGGACGGGAGAGACCTCCAGCAGGCCCGACTCCGGCTGGAGAGCCGTGTTGACCATCCAGTAGAGCGGGAAGAGCATCACGCAGAGGATGACGATCCCGATGACCGTCGCGCCCCAGCGGCGCTTCGGCCGGTTCTCGGCCGGGCTGCCCGGAGTGCGGGCCGAAACGGCGGGAGTGGTGGTCGCCATGCCGTTCACTTCCCCTCGTTGCGGTTGGCCCGCAGGTAGAACACCGCGAAGACCGCGGAGATCAGGATCAGGATGTTGCCGACCACCGCGCCCGCGCCGAAGTCCAGCTGGGCGAAGGAGTTCTGGTACGTCAGGGTGCCCAGGGTCTGGGTGGAGTCGGCGGGGCCGCCGTCGGTCAGGGCGAGGACCAGGTCCAGGATCTTGACGGTCGACATGAACCCCAGCACCAGCACCACGGTGATGACCGGCTTCAGCAGCGGCAGGGTGATCGAGCGGAACTGGCGCCAGGCGGAGGCGCCGTCGAGCGAGGCCGCCTCGTACATCTCCTTCGGGACCTCCTGGAGGCCGCCGTACAGGATCACCATGTTGAACGGGATGCCGATCCAGATGTTCACCATGATGACGGAGATCAGCGCCATGCCGGTGCTGCTCAGCCAGGGGGTGTCACCGGCGCCGAACAGGCCGAGGAAGGAGTTGAGCACGCCGGTGTCCTGGTCGAGGATGCGGCGCCAGACGACACCGGACACGACCATCGGGACCAGCCAGGGCAGCAGGATCAGCGACCGCAGTATCCCGTTGAGCGGGAAGCGGCGGTTGAAGAACACCGCGAGGGCGAGGCCGATGCAGAACTGCCCGATCAGCGAGCCGATCGTGAAGAGGATGGTCTGCCACAGGGCCTTGCCGAAGAGGTCGTCCTGGAAGACGTTCTTCCAGTTGTCGAACCCGTTGAAGGGGGCCTTGCCGGTGAAGAAGGTGGACGGCGTGTAGTGCTGGAAGCTCATCACGACGTTGCGGACGAGCGGGTAGCCGAAGAACAGCAGCATGAAGAGGACGGCGGGGGCGATGAACCCCCACTGGGCCAGTGTGCGGCGGCGCTTGAGGGAGCCCGGCTTCGGGGTCTTCGCCGCGGTGGCCGCCCCGGGGGCGGATGCCGCGGGCGCGGCGGAAGCAGGTGCGGAAGCAGCGGTGGACGACATGTTCGGATACCTCAGTTCCCGCTCGCGACACGCTGCTGGGCGTGCTGGAGGGCCGACTCACTGGACTGGCCGGTGAGGGCCGACTGGAAGGCGCTCTGCAGGGCCAGCGACACGGAGGTCCAGCCGGAGCCGAGCTGCGCGGTGCGCGAGCGGGCGGTGGCCACCTGGTCGGCGAGCGAGCTGAGCGACGGCACCTTCTCGCGCCAGACGGCGGCGGCCTTCTCGTTGGCCGGGATCATCCAGCTGTTCAGCGCGTAGGTGACTTCCTCCTGCTCGCTGGTCATGCAGTTGACGATCTTCGCGGAGGTCTTCTCCCGCGCGGTGTCCCCGACGTCCGGGATGGTCAGCATCCCGCCGCCCAGCGGACCCACCGAGTCGTCGCCGGCCTTCGGCACGGGGATCTGCGCGATGCCCCAGTGCAGGTTCTTCTTCGTGTTGAGCGTCTCGACCTGCCACGGGCCGTTGATCATCATGGCCGCGTTGCCCGCCATGAACTGGTCGTTGACGTCGGCCTGGGTCCAGTTGACGGTGGACTTGGAGAGCGAGCCGTCCTTGATCAGGGACTTCCAGTAGTCCAGAGCCTGGACCACCTGAGGCGAGTCGAGGTCGGTCTCGTCGCCGCCGTTGGACCACATGAACGGCGTGAACTGGTAGACCCCGTCCTCCGCGCCGCCCGCGCTGAGCGCGATCCCGTAGCTCCCCTTCTCGGTGAGCTGCTTCGCGGTGGCCTGCATCTCGGCCCAGGTGGTGGGCACCGGCAGACCGGCCTTGTCGAGGATGTCCTTGTTGTAGAAGAGCGCGAGGGTGTTCACCGTGCGCGCCGCCCCGTAGTACGTGCCCTTGTACGAGCCGTAGTCGAGGATGCCCTGGGGGATGTCCGCGGTGGAGACGCCCAGCTTCTTCAGGTCCAGCAGCCCGCCGGTCTCGGCGAACGTCGGCATCTCGGAGCCGTCGAACTGGATGATGTCCGGCAGTGACTTCGAGGAGGCCATCCGCAGCGACTTCGTCATGACCTGCGCGGCCGGTACGGACTGCTGCTCGATGGTGACGCCCAGCTGCTTGCTGCAGCGCTTCAGGGTCGCGGCGTCCCAGCCGTGGTACGAGTCGTCCGTCGATGAGTTCAGGACGGTGAACACGCTCGCGTCCCGCTGCTGCCCGCAGCCGGAGAGAGCGACGGTGCCGACGAGCGCGGAGACAACGGTGAGCGGGACGAGGACCCGCCGGTCGAGACGGCGGCGCCGTGGGCGCGATCCGTTCGTTATGTGTGCTGTCACGAGGGTGCCCTTGCGTGGGGAGTGGGCCGGGCTCCGGGAGACAGCGGTGTCTCCGGGAGGGGGGTGTGCTCCGGGTAGGGGTCCGGCTGGTTCCGTACCCGGCGGAGGGCGAGCCGCGCGGACGTGCGCGGGGTCACCCAGGCCGATGGGTCAGCGGAAGCGGTCCGCGGAAGCGGAACCGGAAGCGGGAGTGCGGTGGTCCGACATGTCTGCCTCGTGGTCGACGGACCGGACGGCTCCTCGGCTGCCCGGCCGATTTGTTCAGTGCAAGTACTAATACTCCTCAAGTCGATGTCGCACCAGACCGCTTCTGTGACACAACGGTCACTCCAGGGCAACTTCACCGTCGCATGCCGGTCCACATCGTCCCGAGTACCGATATTCACGGCCGATCCACAGCAATCGCGGCGTATTTGTTTTGTGTACGATCAAATGAGACTCCCAGGAACGAGGTGCGCCATGCCGTCCGGAGGGATACGGGAAGTGGCAGGCCGACGGCCGTGCGCGGCCGGCTGCGGGGGGCGCCGTGCGCGCGGCGCCCGGAAGGCCGGGGCCGTGCGCCGGTTCCGCGGCCGTGCGGTGAGTGTCCCCGCGTCCCCGTGCCCCCGGAAGGCGACCCCCGGACCGGCTCCGCGGACCGGACCCCGGGCCGAACGCCCGGACCGGACCCCCGGGTCACCGAGCCTCCTGGTTGCCGAGCCTCCGCGTTCCCGAGCCTCCGCGTTCCCGTACCCCGCGGACTCCCGATCCTCCGAACCACTGCAGAACGGCTAAGGACCCCCCATGAAGTTCACCGACGGCTTCTGGCAGATGCGGGACGGTGTGGTCGCCTCGTACGCCACCGAACTCCGCGATCTGCGCCTGGACACCGACCGGCTCACCGCCTACGCCGCGGTCAAGCGCGTCGAGCGGCGCGGCGACACGCTCAACGCCCCGCTCATCACGGTCGAGGCGTACTCGCCCGCCGAGGGCGTCATCGGCGTGCGGGTCACCCACCTCGCCGGAAAGCGCAACCCCGGCCCGGAGTTCGGTCTGCCGGGCGCCACCGGGGAGGCGACCGCCACCACCCGCCGGGAGAACGGCGCCGCCGAGCTCACCAGCGGCCCGCTCACCCTGCGGCTCTCCGAATCGGGCGCCTTCGGCCTGGACTTCCTCGACGGCGAAGGCCGCCCGCTGACCGCCGCAGGGCGCAAGGGCACCGCCTTCGCCACCGTGCCGGACGGCGGCCACCACATGGCCGTACAACTCGCCCTCGGCGTCGGCGAGACCATCCACGGGCTCGGCGAGCGCTTCACGCCGTACGTGAAGAACGGCCAGGTCGTCGACATCTGGCAGGCGGACGGCGGCACCAGCAGCGAACAGGCGTACAAGAACATCCCGTTCTACCTCTCCTCGCGCGGCTACGGCGTCTTCGTCAACCACCCCGGCAAGGTCTCCTTCGAGGTCGGCTCCGAAGCGGTGGGGCAGGTGCAGTTCAGCGTCGAGGACCAGACGCTGGAGTACTTCGTCATCGCCGGTCCGACACCCAAGGACGTCCTCGCCCGCTACACCGCCCTCACCGGCCGCCCCGCGCTTCCCCCGGCCTGGTCCTTCGGCCTCTGGCTGACGACCTCGTTCACCACCTCGTACGACGAGAAGACCGTGACCTCGTTCGTCGAGGGCATGGCGGACCGGGGCATCCCGCTCTCCGTCTTCCACTTCGACTGCTTCTGGATGCGCGAGTACCAGTGGTCGGACTTCGAATGGGACCCGGAGGTGTTCCCCGACCCGGTGGGCATGCTCGCCCGCCTCAAGGCGCGGGGCCTGCGGATCTGCCTCTGGATCAACCCGTACATCGCGCAGAAGAGCGCCCTGTACGCGGAAGGGGCCGAGAAGGGCTACTTCGTCCGCACCGCCGACGGCGACGTCTGGCAGTGGGACAAGTGGCAGGCCGGCATGGCGCTGGTCGACTTCACCAACCCCGAGGCGACCGCCTGGTTCCAGAGCAAGCTCAGGGTCCTGCTCGACCAGGGTGTCGACGGGTTCAAGACGGACTTCGGCGAGCGCATCCCCACGGACGTCGTCTGGCACGACGGCTCCGACCCCGAGCGGATGCACAACTACTACACGCACCTCTACAACAAGGCCGTCTTCGAGCTCCTGGAGAAGGAGCGCGGCCAGGGCGAGGCGGTGCTCTTCGCCCGTTCGGCGACCGCCGGCGGCCAGCAGTTCCCCGTCCACTGGGGCGGCGACTGCTGGTCCTCCTTCGGCGCGATGGCCGAGTCGCTGCGCGGCGGGCTCTCGCTGAGCCTGTCCGGCTTCGGCTTCTGGAGCCACGACATCGGCGGCTTCGAGGGCACCCCCGACCCGGCCGTCTTCAAGCGCTGGCTCGCCTTCGGCCTCCTCTCCTCGCACAGCCGGCTGCACGGCTCCTCGTCCTACCGCGTGCCGTGGGAGTTCGGCGACGAGGCGGTGGACGTGGCCCGGCAGTTCACCGAGCTCAAGCACCGGCTGATGCCGTACCTGTACGGAGCCGCCGTGGAGGCCCACCGCACCGGCGTCCCGGTGATGCGCCCGATGCTGCTGGAGTTCCCGGACGACCCGGCGACCCGCACGGTGGACCGGCAGTACCTGCTCGGCGGGGACGTCCTCGTGGCCCCGGTCTTCACCGAGGACGGGCAGGTCGAGTACTACGTCCCCGAGGGCACCTGGACCCACCTGCTCTCCGGCGAGACGGTCACCGGACCGGCCTGGCGCCGGGAGACCCACGGCTTCGACAGCCTCCCGCTGCTGGTCAGGCCCGGCGCCGTCCTGCCGCTCGGCGCGGACGTCTCGCGCCCGGACGGCGACTGGCTCGACGGACTCGAACTGCGCGTGTACGCCCCCGCCGGTACCGGTGACTTCACCCGCACGGTCACCGTTCCCGACCTCACCGGCGCCCCCGCGGCGACCTTCCGGGTGGTCCGCGAGGGCGACACGGTCCGTGTGACCTCGGACACGGCCCGCCCGTACACCGTCGAGCTCGTGGGCGAGGACTCCCTGCGGGTGGTCCGCGGCTGATTCGTATACGACCGGGGCGCGACCGTCGCCCCGGTACGGACCGCCGCCCCCGGTGACGCGCCCTTCCCGCCCGCGCGTCACCGAGGGCGGTGTGCGCTCGGCGGGTGCGCCGCGGGCCGCCGCAGGCCGCCTCGTGGGCGGGCGCGTCGCGGGGGCGGCGGTCCGTACGGAATGCGATCGTGGTCCGGCGGGTTTGCATGATCGCAGCGACACGCACGAAGAACGGACGCACCATGGGCGAGTTGATCCTGATCCGGCACGGCGAGACCGAATGGTCCCGGAACGGCCGGCACACCAGCTACACCGATCTGCCGCTCACCGAGTTCGGCGAGACCCAGGCCCGCGCACTCGTCCCGCTGCTCGCGGACCGGCAGATCGGGCTCAGCCTCGTCAGCCCCTCGGTCCGTGCCCGCCGCACCGCCGAACTGGCCGGACTCACCTCGCCCCGCATCATCCCGGAGCTGCGCGAATGGGACTACGGCGGCTACGAGGGCATCACCACCGTCGACATCCACCGCACCCGCCCCCTCTGGAACCTCTGGACCGACGGGGTCGAGGCCGGTCCCACCGCGCACCCGGGCGAGAGCCCGGCCGAGATCGGCGAGCGGGCCGACAAGGTGCTCGCCGGGGTACGCGCGACGGCCGAGGGCCTCGCGAGCGACGAGGACATCGTGCTCGTCGCCCACTCCCACTTCCTGCGCGTGCTCACCGCCCGCTACCTGGACCTGCCCCCGGCCGGCGGCAACCTCTTCCAGCTGGCCACCGGGGCGATCTCCCGGCTGGGCACCGAGCACGGGCAGCCCGTGATCACCGCCTGGAACCTGGCCCTGCCCGAGAGCCTCGTCCGGGAGGTACGCCGGGACCGCTGAGTCCGCCGCGCGCCGCGGCCGCCGTGTGGCGGCGGGCGGTCGCGCACACGGCACCCCGGGCAACACCTGACACGTACGGCCGGCACCGGAGGGACACGGTGCCGGCCGTTCCGCTTTCCGCCGGGCCGTTCCGCGCCCGCCCGCACGGGCCTGTCGCCTTCGTTTCCTGCACGTTCGGGAATTGAACACAGCCGCACCGATGATGCGGGTGTACGACATGAACTCGACCGATTCGCCCGGATCGAATTCCTGGCGCTCCGGGCGGATATCACGGGTGTTTCCCGTCCGGACCGGTGTTTGACGCCATTTGTTGTGACCCGGGCGACGGGTGGATTTCGCCGGAAACGGGCACTCCGGGCGCCCCGGGCGGACCCGTGCGACGGCCGGGTGGTCCCGTGTTTCCTGGTGGTTACGGGAGAGGTGCCGGGCGAATCGTCGAAATACCGGAAATGCTGCCGTCGGGCCCGGGGCGCACGGTGCCGACGTATCCGCGAGGTCTCAACTCGGGAAAGACTCCCGGGCAAACCTGCATTCGATCTTGCTCCGTCGCCCGCAAGTGGACTATACCTGTCGGCGTCTGCACAGCCGTTTCACACGGTCGTGCACTCGGAGGGGTGCGGGGGAGCGGTACGAGGCACGTCATGAGCTGCTTCGCTGTACGTTCTTCCGGCACGCCGGGCCGAGTCAGGCAATCCGGTACGTCTCTTTGCACGACCCAAGCGCAACCGACCGCGCGGTGGCGGGGCCCTTCGCCTGAGGCGAGATCTCGACGGGTGACCGGTACACCGCCTGAGTCCTGATGAAGGTGAGGACTTGAGCATGGGATCGACCTCCGCCCACAACAATGAGGGTCTCGGCCGTCGCGATCTGATCAAGCGGTCCGCCGCTCTCGGCGTGATCACCGTTCCCACGATGAGCTTCCTGGCGTCCTGCGCCAGCGGCGACAGCGGCTCCGACGAGAAGGTCGAGAAGGGCACCAAGTCGGCGGAGAACCCGCTGGCCGTCAACGAGAGCGCACCGCTCGAACTGGTCATCTTCGACGGCGGGTTCGGCACCAAGTACGCCGAGGACGCCAAGGCCGTCTACGCGAAGACGTACCCCAAGGCCAAGGTCACGTTCTCCAAGACGCAGAAGATCCAGTCGGTCCTCCAGCCGCGCTTCAACGGCGGCACCCCGCCGGACCTGATCGACAACTCCGGTGCCCAGCAGATGGACATGGGCGTCCTGGTCGGCAAGAAGCAGCTCGCGGACCTGACCCCGCTGCTCGACGCCGCGTCCATCGACGACCCGAACAAGACGGTGCGCGACACCCTGCGCCCGGGAATCGTCGAGATGGGCCAGTTCGACGGCGACCCGGTCTGGATCATGTACTACGCCTACACCGTGTACGGCGTCTGGTACTCGCAGACCGCCCTCGACAAGCTCGACGCGACGTACCCGGAGAACTGGGACGACATGCTCGCGCTCTGTGCGAAGGCGAAGAAGAAGGGCATCGCGGGCTGGACCTACGCCGGCAAGTACCCCTACTACCTGCCGTTCTCGCTCTACCCCTTCATCGCCAAGATCGGCGGCGTCGAGGTGCTCGACGCCATCGACAACCTGGAGCCGAAGGCGTGGGAACACCCCGCCGTCAAGGCCGCGTTCGAGGCGTACTACGAGCTCTTCAAGAAGGGCTACATCCTCGAGGGCACCCCGGGTCTCGACCACCGCGGTTCGCAGGGCGCGTGGGCCAACGGCAAGGCGCTCTTCATCCCCAACGGTTCCTGGGTGGAGAACGAGGAAGCGGCCATCATCCCCAAGGACTTCAAGCTGTCCGTGGGCGCGCCCTCCAGCCTCGACGCCTCCGACAAGATGCCCTTCGGCACCATCTGGGCGTCCGGCGGTGAGCCCTTCATCGTCCCGGCCAACGCGAAGAACGCCGAAGGCGGCATGGAGCAGCTGCGCATCATGCTCAGCGAGGCCTCCTCGAAGTCCTTCACCACCAGCACCAAGTCCCTGTCCGCCTACAACGGCGGCACCGACGGCATCGAGCTGTCGGACGGCCTCAAGTCCGGTGTCGCCGCGCTGGATAAGGCCGGGACCAACGTCGTCAACCCGCGCCTGCAGGACTGGTACGTGAAGCTCCAGAAGGAGCAGATCGGCGTCTCCGGTCTCGGCGAGATGATGGCCGGCCGCGCGACCCCCGCCGAGGCGATCAAGAAGATCCAGGGCTACGCGGACGCGGCGGCCAAGGACCAGTCCATCAAGCACTTCAAGCACCAGTGATCCACGCGTCACCAGCGGCGGCACGGCAGGAAGGTCGGAGTCGGTAACGATGCAGCACGGTAAATACCGGTTCATAGTCGGGTTCTTGATCGCCCCGATGGCGTTGTACGTCATCTTCGTCGTCTGGCCCTTCATCCAGTCCATCTACTACTCGTTCACGGACTGGACGGGGCTGAGCCCCGACTTCGAGATGGTCGGCTTCGACAACTACACCAAGATGTTCAAGGACGACGTCTTCTGGAAATCGCTGGAGCACAGTGTGCTGCTGGCGATCCTGCTGCCGCTGGTGACGCTGGGGCTCGCCCTCTTCTTCGCCTTCATGCTCAATGTGGGCGGCCGGCGCCGAAAGGGCGCGGTCATCTCGGGCGTGCGCGGATCGGGTTTTTACAAGATCGCCTACTTCTTCCCGCAGGTTCTCTCCATCGCGATCGTGGCGATCCTCTTCCAGTTCGCCTTCGACCCCGCCCAGGGCATGATCAACGGCTCGCTGAAGGCGTTCGGAGTCGAGCACCCGCCGAACTGGCTCGGCGATCCGAAGCTCGCGCTCTGGTGCATCATGGCGGTCCTCGTCTGGTGCACGACCGGCTTCTTCGTGGTGCTCTTCTCGGCGGGCATGGCGTCCATCCCGAAGGACTTCTACGAGGCGGCGCTGCTGGACGGGGCGAGCAGGTTCACCACGTTCTTCCGGATCACGCTCCCGCTGCTCTGGGACACCGTGCAGTCCGGCTGGGTCTACATGGGCATCCTCGCGCTGGGCGCCGAGGGCTTCGCCGTGGTGAACATCATGAGCGTCGGGCCCGGCGGACCGGACTACTCGACCACCGTCCTGCCGCTGTACGTCTACCAGGCGGCGTTCCGCGACGGACAGGCCGGATACGCGACCACGATCGGCGTCGCCCTGCTCCTCGTGACCCTGGCGTTCGCCGCCGTCGTCATGAAGCTGGGCCGGCGCGAGCGGCTGGAGTACTGATGAAGACCACTGACACCCCGCCCGCCCTCCGCGAGGAGGCCGGAGTCCCCGGACAGCGGAGCGCCGAGGCAGGCACCGCGGGCACGGCCCGGGCGAAGCGCGGTGAGGGACACGTCCTCAACGTGTTCTCGCACGGTGTGCTCGTGATCTGGGCGATCCTGGTGATCCTGCCGCTGTTCTGGGCCGTGATGTCCGCCTTCAAGTCGGACAAGGCCATCTTCAACTCCCCGTGGGCGCTTCCCGACTCCCTGAGCTTCGACGCCTGGGGACGGGCCTGGAACCAGGCGCACATGAGCGAGTACTTCCTCAACACCGTCCTGGTGGTCGGGGGATCGCTCATCGGCACGCTGGTACTGGGTTCGATGGCCGCGTACGTACTGGCCCGGTTCGAGTTCCCCGGCAACCGGTTCATTTACTTCTTGTTCGTCGGCGGCATGAGCTTCCCGGTCATGCTGGCCCTGGTCCCGCTGTTCTACGTCATGGACAACATGGGGCTGCTGAACACGATCCACGGCCTGATCCTCGTGTACATCGCGTACTCGCTGCCGTTCACCGTGTTCTTCCTGACCTCGTTCTTCCGCACCCTGCCGACCTCGGTCGCGGAGGCGGCGCTGATCGACGGCGCCTCGCACACCCGGACCTTCTTCCAGGTGATGCTGCCGATGGCGAGGCCGGGGCTGATCAGCGTCGGGATCTTCAACTTCCTCGGCCAGTGGAACCAGTACATGCTGCCCACGGTGCTGAACACCGACCCGAACAAGCGGGTGCTCGCGCAGGGCCTGGTGGAGCTCTCCACCAGCCAGGGGTACAAGGGCGACTACTCCGGGCTCTTCGCCGGACTCGTCATCGCCATGCTCCCCGTCCTCGCCGCGTACATCGTCTTCCAGCGCCAGGTGGTGGCCGGACTGACCGCCGGAGCACTCAAGTAGCACCTCCGCTTCATCCCCGCTTCACCACGGAACCGCCCAACCGCCTCCGGCCGTTGGGCGGTTTCGTCCGTGTTCCCCCGAATTCGGCCGGCCTCATGTGGGGAGGTGCCGCGCTCATACGGGCTCCGCACGCTCAAGGTCTTGACGGGGCACACCCTGGAACGGTCAGCTATTGGTTCACATGTTAGAGAAAACGGCAGGAGTGAGTGAGTCGATGGAGACTCCGGGGTCGCAGACATCTCTGCATCGGGCCAATCTCGAGCGGGTCGTACGTGCCGTGCGCATGGCGGGGTCACTCACCCAGGCGGAAATCGCCAGGAGTACCGGCCTCTCCGCGGCCACCGTCTCCAACATCGTGCGCGAGCTGAAGGACGGCGGCACCGTCGAGGTGACCCCCACCTCGGCGGGCGGCCGCAGGGCCAGGAGCGTCTCGCTCAGCGGCGACGCGGGCGTCGTGATCGGGGTGGACTTCGGCCATACGCACCTCCGGGTGGCGATCGGCAACCTCGCCCACCAGGTCCTCGCCGAGGAGTCCGAACCGATGGACGTGGACGCCTCCTCCGCGGAGGGGTTCGGGCGGGCGGAAGCGCTGGTCAACCGGCTGATCCGGACCACCGGGATCGGGCAGGACAAGATCATCGGGGTGGGGCTCGGAGTGCCCGGCCCGATCGACGTGGAGTCGGGCACCCTCGGCTCCACGTCGATCCTGCCGGGATGGACGGGCATCAATCCCAGCGCGGAGCTCGCCACCCGCCTCGGCGTGCCCGTCTACGTCGACAACGACGCCAATCTCGGGGCCCTGGGGGAGCTGGTCTGGGGGAGCGGGCGGGGCGTCCGGGACCTCGCGTACATCAAGGTCGCCAGCGGGGTGGGCGCCGGTCTGGTGATCAACGGGGCGATCTACCGGGGCCCCGGGGGGACCGCCGGGGAGATCGGCCACATCACCCTCGACGAGGCCGGCCCGGTCTGCCGCTGCGGCAACCGCGGGTGCCTGGAGACCTTCACCGCCGCCCGGTACGTCCTGCCGCTCCTACGGCCCAGCCATGGGCCGGACTTGACGATGGACCGGGTCGTCCAGCTGGCCCGCGAGGGCGACCCGGGGTGCCGCCGGGTGATCGCCGACGTCGGCCGGCACATCGGCAGCGGCGTGGCGAACCTGTGCAACCTCCTCAACCCCAGCCGGGTCGTTCTCGGCGGATCGCTCGCGGAGGCAGGGGAGTTGGTCCTCGGGCCCATCCGCGACTCCGTCGCGCGCTACTCCATCCCGAGCGCCGCGCGACAGCTCTCGGTGCTCCCCGGGGCGCTCGGCGGCCGGGCCGAGGTGCTCGGCGCGCTGGCCCTCGTGCTGAGCGAGATGGGCGATTCGACCCTGTTGGAGACCACTCTCTCGCCGGGCACTCCTGCCTTCACTTAGATAACGAATGGCACCGTTGTCATCTCGTTAAGTATTTACTCCTTGACGCCGCCCTTGCGGCCGAGTTGACTTCCGTCCACCTCGGCCGCAACGTCGCGGCCTCGTCAGGGAGGTTCGAGTTATGAACACGCGTATGCGTCGTGCCGCTGTCGCCGTTGCCGCCACCGCCATGGCGGTCTCGCTTGCCGCTTGTGGGAGCGCCAAGGAGTCCGGCGACAAGGCGGACGACTCTTCGTCGTCGTCCGCCAAGAAGGGCGACGACCTCAAGATCGGCCTGCTCCTTCCGGAGAACGCCACCGCCCGTTACGAGCAGTTCGACAAGCCGATCATCGAGAAGAAGATCAGCGAGCTCACCGGCGGCAAGGCGAAGGTCGTCTACAGCAACGCCAAGCAGGACGCCACGCTGCAGGCGCAGCAGGTCGAGACCATGATCACCAACAAGGTCGACGCCCTCATCATCGACGCGGTGGACTCCAAGTCGATCGCCAACAGCGTGCAGAAGGCCAAGGACGCGGGCATCCCCGTCGTCGCCTTCGACCGCCTCGCCGAGGGCCCCATCGACGCCTACACCTCCTTCGACAACGAAGAGGTCGGCCGGGTCCAGGGCAAGGCTCTCCTGGAGGCGCTGGGCGACAACGCCTCCAAGGGTCAGATCGTGATGATGAACGGCGCCATCACCGACCCGAACGCCGCACTCTTCAAGAAGGGCGCCAAGTCCGTCCTGGACGGCAAGGTGACCGTCGGCAAGGAGTACGACACCAAGGAGTGGAAGCCGGAGAACGCCAACGCCAACATGGAGGCGGCGATCACGGCTCTCGGCAAGGACAAGATCGTCGGCGTCTACTCCGCCAACGACGGCATGGCCGGCGGTATCATCACCGCCCTCAAGGCCTCCGGCCTGAAGACCCTCCCGCCGGTCACCGGTCAGGACGCCGAGCTCGCGGGTGTCCAGCGCATCGTCGCCGGTGAGCAGTTCATGAGCGTCTACAAGCCGTACGCCCCCGAGGGTGAGGCCGCCGCCACCATGGCCGTCTCGCTGGCCAAGGGCGAGAAGATCGCCGCGTCGGTCGCCACCTCGACCGTGGACAGCCCCACCACCAAGGGCGTCCCGACCTACCTCGTCCCGGTCGTCTCGCTGACCAAGGACAACATCAAGGACACGGTCATCGAGGACGGCGTCTACACCGTCGCCCAGATCTGCACCGGCCAGTACAAGGCCGCCTGCGACACGCTCGGCCTGAAGTAGTCCCACCCGCCGGACCCCGCCACCGCCTCCGCGCGGCCGGCGGGGTCCCGGCAGGGACCGGCCCCGCACCGGCGGAGCAGCCGGCCCCGGGCCCGCCGCGCAGCGGCCCGCCCGCCCGAAGCCTGTCCGGTGCCCCGCCCCTTCACCAGCCCCGCTAACGGGGCGGGGCGCCGGACGGAAACGCTTCTCGCTTTCTCTTCTGCTCAACCACCGCGCCTCCCCCCAGGCGCGGCATCCCCGCCGGTCAGGCGGCGAAGGAGATGGTTCACGTGTCCGCTACGCCCGTGTTGGCGTTGCGAGGAGTCTCGAAGCGATTCGGTGCCGTACAGGTACTCACCGAAGTCGACCTCGAGGTTCACGCCGGAGAGGTTGTCGCCCTGGTCGGCGACAACGGTGCCGGTAAATCAACGCTGGTCAAGACCATTGCCGGTGTCCACCCCATCGATGACGGCGTCATCGAGTGGGAGGGCAAGCCGGTCCACATCAACCGCCCCCAGGACTCGCAGGGTCTGGGCATCGCGACGGTCTACCAGGACCTCGCCCTGTGCGACAACCTCGATGTCGTGGGCAACCTCTACCTCGGCCGGGAGCTGCGCCGCTTCGGCATCCTCGACGAGGTGGAGATGGAGCGCCGCTCCCGCGAGCTGCTCTCCACGCTCTCCATCCGCATCCCCAGCGTCCGCATCCCGATCGCCTCGCTCTCCGGCGGTCAGCGCCAGACGGTGGCCATCGCGCGTTCGATGCTCGGTGAGCCGAAGCTGGTCATCCTCGACGAGCCGACGGCCGCCCTCGGTGTCGAGCAGACCGCCCAGGTCCTCGACCTGGTCGAGCGACTGCGCGAGCGCGGTCTCGCGGTCATCCTCATCAGCCACAACATGGCCGACGTCAAGGCGGTGGCCGACAAGGTCGCCGTGCTGCGTCTCGGCCACAACAACGGCGTCTTCGACGTGAAGACCACCTCGCACGAAGAGATCATCTCTGCCATCACGGGTGCCACGGACAACGCCGTGACCCGTCGTGCGGCGCGCACCGCGGAGGTTTCGAAGTGACCACGGACAAGACCTCCACCGCCACGGCGGACTCGCCGGTCGTCAACCAGGAGGCCGCCGACGGCGCCGCCACCGCGATCGACCCCCGGCTGCTCGTCCGCGAGCAGGGCCTGAGCGGCTACTTCAGCGAGTTCAAGCGCAAGATCGGCGCCGGTGACCTGGGTTCGCTCCCGGTGATCCTCGGCCTGGTCATCATCTGCGTCGTCTTCCAGAGCATGAACTCCGAGTTCCTCTCCGCGAAGAACATCACCGACATCTCCGTCACGATGGTCGCCACCGGCATGATGGCGGTCGGCATCATCTTCGTGCTGCTGCTCGGTGAGATCGACCTCTCGGTCGGCTCCGTCAGCGGTGTCTCGGGCGCCCTCGTCGCGGTGCTCACCATCACGCACGGCATGAACGAATGGCTCGCCATTCTCATAGCCATCATCAGCGGTGCGGTGATCGGCGCGATCCACGGCTTCTTCTTCGCCAAGATCGGCGCCCCGGCCTTCGCCGTCACCCTGGCCGGCCTGCTGTTCTGGCTCGGCTTCATGCTCAACCTGCTCGGCGACACGGGCACCATCAACCTGGACAGCAAGGGCGTCGTCGGCCAGATGACGACCTACTACTTCACGGACGTCGCCGCGGCCTACGGCCTCGCCACCGTCGGTGTGGTGGCCTTCTTCCTGTCGGCCTTCTTCGACAGCCGCCGCCGTGAGAAGGCCGGGGTCCCGTCCCGCCCGCTCGCCGACATCATCCTGCGCACGGTCGTCCTGGCGGTCTTCGCCTTCGCCGCCGCGTTCATGTTCAACCAGGACCGCGGTCTGCCCCTGGCGTTCGTCCTCTTCATCGTCGCCCTGGTCCTCACGGACTTCGTCCTGCGCCGTACGGCCTACGGCCGGAAGATCTTCGCCCTCGGCGGCAGCGTCGAGGCGTCCCGCCGTGCCGGTATCAACGTCACCGCGATCCGCGTCTCGGTGTTCGCCATCGCCGGTACGTTCGGCGCCATCGGCGGCCTGTTCTGGGCCTCGAAGATCGCCTCCGCCAACCAGAGCGCCGGCACCGGCGACCTGCTGATGAACGTCATCGCGGCGGCCGTCATCGGCGGCACCAGCCTCTTCGGTGGCCGGGGCCGCACCTGGAACGCCCTCCTCGGCGTGATGGTGATCGTCTCCATCCAGTACGGTCTCAACCTCGAAGGCATCGCCACCCCGGTCCAGTACATGATCACGGGTGCCGTCCTCCTGGCGACGGTCTGCATCGACTCCGTCACCCGGAAGACCCAGAAGACGGCGGGCCGCGCCTGAACCACGGCTCCGCGCGGGTGCCCGGCGTCCCTCAGGGGGTGCCGGGCACCCGCGCGTCCGTGTGCGGCGCGTGTTCCCGCCGTGTTCGAGGCCGTCCCGGGGGACGACCGGCGCTCCCGGGGTAGAAGCATCCAGCGCGGGGTCGCGGCGGGTGCGCGCCCCGGGCGCTCACGACCGGTGGTACTCCGGGCGTGAGAAGGAACGCACCGCCCGATGCCGCGGCACCGGGCCGGAACATTAGACTCGTCGGAATCGACACGCTCGACCAGCTCACACGCAAGGAGGCACGGGTGGACCTGCTGACCCGCATCGAGGGACCGCGCGACCTGGACCGGCTCAGCCTCGACCAGCTGGAACAGCTCGCCGGGGAGATCCGTACGTTCCTGGTCGACGCCGTGTCCAAGACCGGTGGGCACCTGGGCCCCAACCTGGGCGTGGTCGAGCTGACCATCGCCCTCCACCGGGTCTTCGAGTCGCCCCGCGACAAGGTCCTCTTCGACACCGGCCACCAGAGCTACGTGCACAAGCTGCTCACGGGCCGGCAGGACTTCTCCCGGCTCAAGAGCAAGGGCGGCCTGTCGGGGTACCCGTCGCGCGCCGAGTCCGCGCACGACGTCATCGAGAACTCGCACGCCTCCACCGTCCTCGGCTGGGCCGACGGCCTCGCCAAGGCCAACGAGGTGCTGCGCAAGGACGACCACGTCGTCGCCGTCATCGGTGACGGAGCCCTCACCGGCGGCATGGCCTGGGAGGCGCTCAACAACATCGCCGCCGCCAAGGACCGCCCGCTCGTCATCGTCGTCAACGACAACGAGCGCTCCTACGCGCCCACCATCGGCGGCCTCGCCAACCACCTCGCCACCCTGCGCACCACGGACGGCTACGAGCGCTTCCTCGCCCGCGGCAAGGACCTCCTGGAGCGCACCCCCGTCGTCGGCCGGCCGCTCTACGAGACGCTGCACGGCGCGAAGAAGGGCCTCAAGGACTTCATCGCCCCCCAGGGCATGTTCGAGGACCTCGGCCTGAAGTACGTCGGCCCCATCGACGGCCACGACATCGAGGCCCTGGAGTCCGCCCTGCTGCGCGCCAAGCGCTTCGGCGGACCGGTCATCGTCCACTGCATCACCGAGAAGGGCCGCGGCTACACCCCCGCCCTCCAGGACGAGGCCGACCGCTTCCACGCCGTCGGCAAGATCCACCCCGACACCGGGCTGCCGATCTCCACCTCCGGCCTCGACTGGACCTCCGTCTTCGGCGAGGAGATGGTCAAGCTCGGCCGGGAGCGCGAGGACATCGTCGCGATCACCGCCGCGATGCTCCAGCCGGTCGGCCTCGGCAAGTTCGAGGAAGCCTTCCCCGACCGCATCTACGACGTCGGCATCGCCGAGCAGCACGGCGCGGTCTCCGCCGCCGGCCTCGCCACCGGCGGACTGCACCCCGTCTTCGCGGTGTACGCCACCTTCCTCAACCGCGCCTTCGACCAGGTCCTGATGGACGTCGCCCTGCACAAGTGCGGCGTCACCTTCGTCCTGGACCGGGCCGGCATCACCGGCACCGACGGCGCCTCGCACAACGGCATGTGGGACATGTCGATCCTGCAGTGCGTGCCGGGGCTGCGGATCGCCGCCCCGCGCGACGCCGACCAGGTCCGTGCCCAGCTGCGCGAGGCCGTCGACGTCGACGACGCGCCCACCGTGGTCCGCTTCTCCAAGGGCGCGGTCGGCCCGGCCGTCAAGGCGGTCGGCACCGTCGGCGGCATGGACCTGCTGCGTGTCCCCGACACCGACCGGCCCGACGTGCTGCTGGTCTCCGTCGGCGCGCTCGCCCCCATGTGCCTGGAGATCGCCGACCTGCTCGACGCCCAGGGCATCTCCACCACCGTGGTCGACCCCCGCTGGGTCAAGCCGGTCGACGAGGCCATGGCCCCGCTCGCCGACCGCCACCGGGTCGTCGTCACCGTCGAGGACAACAGCCGCGTCGGAGGTGTCGGCTCCGCCGTCGCCCAGGCGCTCCGCGACGCCGGCGTCGACCTGCCGCTGCGCGACTTCGGCATCCCGCCGGTCTTCCTCGACCACGCTTCGCGCAACGAGGTCATGGCCGAGATCGGCCTCACCGCCCCGGACATCGCCCGCCAGGTCACCGGGCTCGTCGCCAAGCTCGACGGCCGCTACGAGACCCGCGACGCGGAGCCCGCCCGCGACTGACCCGCCGCCCGCGACCGGCCGCCGCGTCCGGCCGGCCCCCGCGACCGGCCCCGACGCCGGGCGCGACCCGCGCCGGACGCCGCCCGGCGCACCCCCGCGTACCGCCGAATGGGCCGGTGCCGCCTCCCTGTACGGGTGGTGGCACCGGCCCGTTCGCGCGACATGCCCCGCAAGGCGCCCCGAGTCCGGGGGACCTCCCCATGATGGCGCCCACGACGAGTGCGCGGAGGTACGCAGGTGAGCGTGGAGCAGGGGACGCCCCCCGGCCGGGACGGGCTGTTCCGGACCAAGACGATCGAGCAGTCCCTGCGGGACACCGAGGAGCCCGAGCACGCGCTCAAGAAGTCGCTCTCCGCTCTCGACCTCACGGTCTTCGGCGTCGGAGTCGTCATCGGCACCGGCATCTTCGTCCTCACCGGCAAGGTCGCCAAGGAGACCGCGGGCCCCGCGACCGCCATCGCCTTCGCGGTCGCGGGCGTGGTCTGCGCGCTGGCCGCCCTCTGCTACGCCGAGTTCGCCTCCACGGTCCCCGTCGCCGGCTCCGCGTACACCTTCGCCTACGCCTCGCTCGGCGAGCTGGTCGCCTGGATCATCGGCTGGGACCTGGTGCTGGAATTCGCGCTGGGCACGGCGGTGGTGGCCGTCGGCTGGTCCGGGTACGTACGCTCACTCATGGACAACGCGGGCTGGTCGCTGCCCGACGCGCTCTCCGGGACCGACGTGGCGTCCGGCTTCGGCTTCGACCTCCTGGCGTTCCTCCTCGTGCTGGTCCTCACCGCCGTCCTGGTGCTCGGCATGAAGCTCTCGGCGCGGGTCACCACCGTCGTCGTCGCCATCAAGGTGGCCGTCGTCCTCATCGTGATCGTCGCCGGACTCTTCTTCATCGACTCCGGCAACTACTCGCCCTTCATCCCGGAGGCCGAGCCGCAGCCGTCCGGCACCGGGCTCGACTCCCCGCTGATCCAGGCGGTGTTCGGCTACGAGCCCACCAACTTCGGCGTGATGGGCATCTTCACCGCCGCCTCCATCGTCTTCTTCGCGTTCATCGGCTTCGACGTGGTCGCCACCGCCGCCGAGGAGACCCGGCACCCCCAGCGGGACATGCCCCGCGGCATCCTCGGGTCGCTCCTCATCTGCACGGTGCTCTACGTAGCCGTCTCCATCGTGGTCACCGGCATGCAGCACTACACCGAACTCTCCGTGAGCGCCCCGCTGGCGGACGCCTTCAAGGCGGTCGGCCACCCCTTCTACGCAGGCGTCATCAGCTTCGGCGCCGCCGTCGGGCTCACCGTCGTCTGCATGATCCTGCTGCTGGGACAGTCCCGCGTCTTCTTCGCGATGAGCCGCGACGGGCTGCTGCCCCGGTTCTTCTCCGTGACCCACCCGAAGTACGGCACCCCGTACCGTCCGACGATCCTGCTCGGCGTCATCATCGCGATCGTCGCCGGATTCACCAGCATCGACGAACTGGCGACCCTGGTGAACATCGGGACGCTCTTCGCGTTCGTGGTGGTCGCCCTCGGCGTGATCGTGCTGCGCCGCACCCGCCCCGACCTGCCCCGGGCCTTCCGTACCCCCTGGGTGCCGGTGCTCCCGATCCTGTCGGTGGCCGCCTCGGTCTGGCTGATGCTCAACCTGCCGGTGGAGACCTGGCTCCGGTTCGCGCTCTGGATGGCGCTGGGCGTGGTCATCTACTTCGTGTACGGGCGCAAGCACAGCCGGCTGGTCACCGGCCGCAAGTGAAACACCCCGCACGGAGGAGGGGCGTACGGGGCCCGACCCGTACGCCCCTCCTTCACGTCCAGCGATCTTCCGGCCCGTCAGCCGCCGGTCGCCGGCGACTTCTTGGCCGACTCCGGGATGGTGGCATCCGTGCGGATCGCCTTCCACAGGTCGTCCGACTGCGGGTGCGCGGCCACCACCCGGTTCGGGTCCGCCTTGTCGTACTCGACCGGCAGCATGATCGTCTCCATGTTCGCCGGGTCGACACCATTCATCGAACGGGCGAACTCCGCCAGCGAGGTCAGCGAGGCGAGGCTGGAGTCGGTGGTCAGCGACTCGGTGGCGGCACTGGCGATCTTGTACGACTTGGTGGGGCTGCCCAGCAGGTCCTGCTTCTTGACCTCCTTCAGCAGCGCGAACATGAACTGCTGCTGGAGGCCGATCCGGCCGAGGTCGCTGCCGTCCCCGATGCCGTGGCGGGTCCGGACGAAGGCGAGCGACTGGGTGCCGTCGAGCTTGTGCGTACCGGCGGTGAGGTTCAGTCCGGACGAACTGTCCTTGATGGGCTCGTCGACCTCGACGGTGACGCCGCCTATGGCGTCGACGAGACCCTTGAAGCCGGCGAAGTTGATCTCCAGGTAGTGGTCGATCCGCACGCCGGACATCTTCTCGACGGTCTTGACGACGCAGGCCGGACCCACCTGCGAGTAGACCGAGTTGAACATGACGCGATCGGCGGAGGCCATCGTGGAGCCGTCGCTCTTGAGGCACTCGGGCCGGGTCACCAGGGTGTCGCGGGGTATGGAGACCGCGACGGCCTGCGTGCGGCCCTCGGGTATGTGCACCACCATCGCCGTGTCCGACCGCGCGCCGCTCACACTGCCGCCGCCGCCGAGCTCCTTGTTCTCCGCCCCGGCCCGCGAGTCCGAGCCGAGGACGAGGATGTTCTGCCCGGACGTCGGCAGCTTCTCCGGCCGCTCCTTCTCGTCCAGCTTGGAGTCGATGTCGACGGCCTTGATGTTGTTGTCGAGGTCGCGGTACATCCAGTAGACGGTGCCGCCCGCCGCGATCAGCAGGACGAACAGGACACCGACCGTGATCTTCAGGCCCCGACGCTTGCGGGGCTTGGGCGCGCGGCGCGACCGGGTGGCCTCGGGGTCGGTGCTCGGATTCGGTGTCTCGGCGTCGTGGCTCATCCTGCTTGAGTCCTCAAATCTCATGGCCCGGCGCGGGCGGCGGAGTGCGTGGGACCCGGGTGGGGGGTGTGACCGGTCCGTGAATGCATGACTGACCGAGCACTATAGAACAGGTGAGCGGGCAATGGTCTTGAGTGACCTTTTCGCCCGAAATGACTCCTCCCCGGAGGGTTTTGTCCGAGGGTGGCGGCGCACCCCGGCCGACGTCAGGGGGCGCTCCGGTGGATGCCGTGTTCAGGGCACGTGAACCCCGTGTGAAGCATGTGACAAAATTACGGCTGAAGGTCTGCTGGATCATGGCCTTCGCGGTGTGCGGATTACGACGTGAGGGGCAAGGGCATGCGGGGCAAGCCCGGGCGCACGACGAAGGCGGATCGTGCGGAGGGCGCGGTGCTCTCGCGGGAGGCGGAGCCGCTTGCCGCGCTGGTGGACGGTCCTTGGCTCGTCATGGGCAAGGACCAGAGGCTCAGTTTGTTCACCCGGAGCGAGGGCCGGCTGTCGCGCTGGACGCAGACGCGTCCCGCCGCTGCGGAATGGTCGGGGCCGGAGCACTTTCCCACTCCGCGGCTCTCCCATCTGTCTTTGGTTCAGGGGGCTGACGGATTCGTGCGTTTCGTGGGCCGCCGGATCTCGGCGGACGGCGCGAGTGCCGACGTGGTCCAGGCGATCCAGTACCAGACCGGCCGTCCTCTCGCGGAGTGGAAGACGGTGGGCAACCCGCACCGGGACCCCGGCAGTGCCCGTCGTGCCGGCGCGCCCGTCGCGGCTGTGAGTGATTCCGGCCGCGTCCGTGTCTTCCTCTCGAACGCCGGGGGCGGGGTCTCGATGCGCGCCGAGGGAGCCAAGGGGGCGTGGGGACCCTGGGACGACCTCAAGGGGAGTGACGCGACCAACGGCATGGTGGTGGTGGGCATGGCTTCGGGGCGGGCCGAACTCCTCGTCCCCGGAGTGGGGTCGGCCATGCGGTGGCAGCAGAGCGGTCCCGACGGCGACATGGTCCGGGGTCTCGACCTGCAGATCTCGGTGGCTCCCGGCAGCGCATGCGGCTTGGAGACCGCTCCCGACCGCATCACCTACTACTGGGCGGACGCGGACACGGGCACGCTCTTCGCCCACCGACCGGGGAGCTGGGTCGTTCCTCTGGGGGGAGTGCGGGCGGTGGGGCGCGTCGCGGCGCTGAGGACCTGGCTGGACGGTTACGACTGCACGGTGCTGGCGCACGGGACGCCGGACGGCCACATCATGCTGGCCGCCTGTGGGACGGAGAACGAGGGCGGAGGTCTCTGGTGGTCTCCCACCGGAGACAAGGCCACCGGGTCTCCGGCGCTGGCGTGCGACGCGGCCGGGCGGGTCGTGCTGGTGACCGCCGGGGAGGACGGGGTGCTGCGCGTGGCGCGGCAGTCCGATGAGCCGGGTCTGGCGATGGGCCCCTCGGTCCGTATCTGACGCCTTCCGGCAGGCCCGGGGTGTTCCTGTGTTGCACAGGTCTGCCGGCCGCGGTCTTTACGTGGGGCATATGTCGGAGTCATAACAAAGTCACAGGAAGATTGTTTAGTCATGGACAAAAGTTATCCATGGTGTGAAGATTTCAAGGCGGTTCGTGTGCTTCCTGTGGCAGGTCCCGCGTGATGGACCTTTCCGGTGGGACGGAAGGGCGAGGAGGAGGCCGATAAGGCCCCTGTGTACGGGTGGGGCGAGAAAATCTGTGGGCGTCAGCAATCCTGAGACCAGCGCGCTTGTATCGACTTATCGGTCTTTGGTTCCGGTTCGGGCGCGCCGCCGTCTCGTCCGACGGGCTCCCGCCCCGCTCCGCAATGTGGTCATGCGTACGCTCGCGGGCGTCGACTCCGCGCGATCGGCCATGGTCGTCAGGGCGTTGGGTGGTCGCCGGAATCCGGCCAGACACAGTCCCGAGGCATCCCTGCGGGTGGTCCGCATCCGGGGAAAGCACGTTCGTGCCGCAGTGGTGCGCGGGGCCACCGAATGGGCCGCCCGGGCCAGGAACTTCCACATGCTGGTCGACGTCCTGGAGGAATCGGGGATCGAGTACTTCGCCGTCCGGGGGACGGCGAAGGGCGTCCCGTGCGTCGCGGTCTCCGCCCGGCTGCGCGACGACGTCGAGGAAGTCCTGCAACTCGCCTTCGGCCGGAACCCCGGCTACGTGGGGGAGGAGTCCAGCCGCTCCATGAGGGCCGGTTCCACCGCGCAGGCATGGCGACGGCTCCGTTCCAGCGCCGTGCTCCGGCTCTCATGGAATGTCTGTGATCCGACCGGGCACCTGGTCTTCGGCCCCGAATCCGGCTGCGACCTGGAGTTCTGGTCCGAGAGCGAGGGTGTGCTGCTGGCGCCCCGGCCCAACTCCGTGCTGGCGCGGGTCTCCGTCGCCGCGGAGGGCCGGACCGTGGAGCAGAAGCTCTTCAGTCCGGTCCCGGCCCAGTACCACACGGGGTACGCCCGTACGTTCCCCGAGTTCACGGCCCGGCTGCCGGAGGACCACGCGTACCCGATCGACGTGGTGTACACCTGGGTCGACGCCGACGATCCCGTCTGGCGCGCCGGGAAGGAAGCGGTCCGGCACGGTCTGACGCCGGACATCGCGGGAGCGATGCACGAGCAGGCGGACAACGCTGCCCGCTTCACGAGCCGGGACGAGCTCAGGTACTCCCTCCGGTCGATCCACCAGTACGCGCCCTGGGTCCGCAACATCTTCCTCGTCACCGCGGGGCAGACGCCGGGCTGGCTCAACACCGAGCATCCGGGGATCAGGGTGGTGGACCACGCGGAGATATTTTCCGATCCGGCGGCCCTGCCGACGTACAACTCGCACGCCATCGAGAGCCAGCTCCACCACATTCCAGACCTTTCCGAGCACTTCCTCTACCTCAACGACGACGTGTTCTTCGGCCGGCCCGTGCGCCCGGATCTCTTCTTCCATCCGAATGGCCTGACCAAATTCTTCATGTCGAAGGCGCTCATTCCGTCGGGCGTCATCTCGGCGGACGATCTGCCGGTCGACGCCGCGGGCAAGAACAGCCGTGGCCTGATCGCGCAGCAGTTCGGCACGGTCATCTCCCAGAAGATGAAACACACGCCGCACGCCCTGCGTCGTACAGTTCTCGACGAGATCGAGCAGACGTACGCGCGCGCCCATTGGGTGACGCAGCATTCGACGTTCCGTTCCCCGCACGACATCCCGATCGCGTCGTCGCTCCACCACTACTTCGCCTACCACGTGGCACGTGCCACCCTCGGCAACCTGCGGTACGTCTACATCGACATCGGTGACGCACTGGCGCAGCGCCGGCTCGACCGGCTCGTCGCGAAGCGGGATTTCGACACTTTCTGCATCAATGACACCGTGGTTCCCGCGGATCCCGACGCGCAGGAGCGCATGGTGAAACGTTT
This sequence comes from Streptomyces sp. NPDC001493, assembly GCF_053597235.1. Lineage (NCBI taxonomy): Bacteria > Bacillati > Actinomycetota > Actinomycetes > Kitasatosporales > Streptomycetaceae > Streptomyces > Streptomyces sp. NPDC001493. The sequence continues at coordinate 235,742 of NZ_JBSFHV010000009.1, read as the reverse complement.
CCTCGACACTTATTTCCCGGTCCCCAGTCCGTACGAACTCACCGGCGCCATAGGGCTTCCGACCAGGCGTACCGCCGAGCTGCGGGGAGCGGAGCGTTGATGCCGGGACGTACCCGGATGCGGGCGGTGCGCGACCGGCTGAAGGCGCGCGCGGCCGTCCTGCGCTCCTGGCTCATCCTGCGCGTGTTCCTGCCCCGGCGCTCGAAGCGTGCGGCGCGGCTGAAGTACGCCGCAGTGCTGGACGGCCAGACGGTCAACCTGCACGCCGAGTTGCCGCGGTCCGTCCGCTCGCCGGACTCGGCGGAGCTCGTCCTCAAGCGGGGGCGGCGGCAGTATGCGAGCCCCGCCCGCGTCTACGCGGGCGACGGCGGCGCACTCCTCATGGACGCCGCGGTCCTGCTCGGCGCCGAGATGGGCGGAGCCCCGGTCACCGTCGGCCGCTGGCAGGTTGCTCTCCGGTTGCGCACGGGGCGCCGGACCCGGCGCGTGCCGCTGCTCCTGGTGGACCTCCCCACCCCCTACGAGGGGCCGACGAAGCCGATGGCGGCGTCCGGCGTGACGGGACAACGCCACCGGCTCGGCCGGTCCGTCACCGGAAACCTGCGTGTGGTCACCGCCGAAGCCAAGCCTGGCGCCGAGGTGGTCAAGGTGCACATCACCCACGCGGGGATCTCCGTCGATTTCCGGGTGCTCGGCGTGCGGATCGACGAGCTGCGGGGGGAGTTCCTCGCCTCGGGCCGCAGGCTCCGGCAGACCGTCACCGTGCTGCCGGACGGGATCACCCGGGTCGAGGTCCCACTGGCGGACATGACCCCGCTCCGTAGCCGGCCCGAGCACTGGGACGTGGTGGTCTGCGGGGCCTCCGGTCGCAGACTCCGGCTGGGGAGGCGTCTGCATGACGTTCGCAACCCCCTTCGCGTCTTCGCCATGCGCGCGACCGCGATTGCCCCCCGCGGCCGGCGGCCCATGCTCGTCCAGCCCCGCTACACGGCGGCGGGGAATCTTCGCATCACCTGCACACAGATGCCCGAAATCAACTGAAGACCATATGAAGATCACTTTCTTGCTGACCACGGCCGACGCCGTGGGAGGAACCGAACGCGCCGTCTTCAACCAGGCGTCGGAGCTCGCGGCCCGCCACGACGTACGAGTTCTGAGCGTCTTCAAGTCGAAGGCCACTCAGTTCTTCTCGCCCGACGAACGGGTGCGTGTCGACTACCTCGTCGACCTCACCGGCCCCGTCCAGCGGCCCCTGCGCGACTCCACCGTCGACGACGGTGTCTGGGCCGCCCTCGCCGCGCAGCCGAGCCGCATCGTCGACAGGGCCTGGGAGGCCGCCTTCAACCGGGTCTCGGACCTGGAGCTCGGGCTCGCCCTGCAGGACACCGACACCGATGTGCTGATCACCACAACACCGGCCCTGATGGCGCTCGCCGTCAGGCTGGCCCCGTCGCGGGTGATCACGGTGCACCAGGAGCACCGGGTGTCGGAACTGAGGGGGACCAGCGGGGATCCGCTCCTGCGCTATTCCGCCATGCTCGACGCCCTGGGCGTACTGAGCGAACGGACGCGGGAATGGTTCGCGGAGACTCTCGGGGACGCCGCTCCGCAGCTGGTGGTCGTCCCGAACGCGCTTCCCGGCGGATTCCGTCCGCGATCGACCCTGGAGACCCGGACGGTCGTCATCGCCGGGCGGCTGGTGGGCGAGAAGCAGATCGACCACGCCATCACGGCCTGGGCGACGGTAGCCCAGCGACACCCCTCCTGGACGCTGCGGATATTCGGCGACGGACCGCTCAGCGGCGCGCTCCGCCGTCAGATCGACGCCCTCGGCCTGCACGACTCCGTCCAGCTCAACGGCAACTCGCCGCATCTGGCGGAGGAATGGGCCAAGGCCAGCATCGCCCTGCTGACCTCGCGCAACGAAGCCTTCGGCCTCGTCCTCGCCGAGGCGCAGGCAGCCGGTGTACCGGTCGTCTCCTACGACTCGCCCAACGGCCCTCGCGAGGTGATCATCGACGGCCGCTCCGGCATGCTGGTGCCCACCGGCGACATCGACGCGCTCACCACGTGTCTGCTGAGGCTCATCGAGGACGCGCCGCTGCGTCACAGCATGGGCGAGGCCGCCCTGGAGGCCGTCGGACGGTTCGCCCCGGCGGTGGTGACCAGCCAGTGGGAACGCATCTTCTCCGACCTTCTCGCCGAGCGGGACTCCGGCCGACGGGACAGGGCAAAGACGGAGCGGCAGGCCCTCCACGACCTGGTCAGCGGTGGTGACGGCGGCGTTCCGGCGGCGTCCCCCGCCCCGGCCAGCACGGTGCGGTCCGGCAATCAGCGAGCGCTGGAGGAGCGCCTGCTCAAGCAGGGCCGCGGACTGGTCCGCGACGGCGGGCAACTGTGCCGGGCGCTCACCTGGGAGTCGCCCTGGGACATCGTTCAGGCCAACCTCGCGCTCGCCGCCAACGTGCTGGAGGCGGCGGACATCCCGTACTTCGTCGTGCGCGACTCCCTCGTCAGGCACACCGTGGCCGTGCACGCCTCGTACCGCCAGACGGTACTCAAGGCGCTCGCCGGCACCTACCGGGACCAAGCGGTGTACGCGGCGGTGCTCAACGAGAACCAGAACGCGATCGCCACGGTCCTCGCCGGCCTGCTGGAGAACTACCTGGAGACCCCCGGCTCCGGAGTGCGCGTCTACCAGAGCGCCGTGTCCACGTCGCGCACCCTCCGGTTGGGGGCCGTCTACGGCTGCACCATCTCCTTCTGGGACGAGGCGCCGGTGGACGAGACCCTGGTGGGAGAGGGTCCGGCACAGGAGCCGTACCTCACCTCGCCCACCCGTACCCTCATCGGCGACCGGGTGCCCCAGGAGGCGATGATCCGCAGCCCCCTCTCTCTGGGAGGCCGCGTCTACCCGTCGATCAGCCCCTTCACACGGCCGCTGCACGGTGACGTGTCGTTCCCCGTCGACGCGGTCTACACCTGGGTCGACGGCGCCGACCTCGGCTGGCTGGAGCGCAAGAACGCCACTCTCGACGGCATGGGTATGGAGACCGAGGACGCGGCCACGAGCGCGGCCAGGTTCCGGGACCGCGACGAACTGCGGTACTCGTTGCGGTCGATCGACATGTACGCGCCGTGGATCCGGAACATCTACCTCGTCACCGATCAGCAGGTGCCGAGCTGGCTGGACACCGCACATCCGCGGGTCCGGGTCGTGGACCACCGGGAGATCTTCGGACAGCGAGGCAAGCTGCCGACGTACAACTCCCACGCCATCGAGAGCCAGTTGCATCACATCGAAGGGCTGGCGGAGCACTTCCTCTACTTCAACGACGACGTCTTCGTGGGCCGGACGATCCAGCCGAGCATGTTCTTCCACAGCAACGGCCAGGCCAAGCACTTCATGTCGCCCACGGCCGTGCCCATGGCGGCGCCGAGCCACAGGGACGAGTTCAACATCAGCGCGGCCAAGAACAACCGCGCGCTCGTCGAGGCCACCTTCGGCCAGGTGCTCGTGCACTCGTTCCTCCACGCGCCGCACCCCCTGCGCCGCAGCGTGCTGGAGGAGATCGAGGGTTACTACCAGGAAGCGGTGGCCACGACGGCCGCCAACCGGTTGCGCAGCCACAGCGATGTCTCCGTCGCTTCCTCGCTGCACCACTACTTCGGCTACCACACGCTGCGCAGTGTGCCGGGAAACATCTCCTGCGGTTTCGTCAACGTCGGACTGAGCGACCACAAGCCGCGCCTGAACCGCATCCTGACGGCCCGCCCGCACGACGTCTTCTGCCTCAACGACTTCCACGACGGTGATGTCCCGGAGGACGAGCAGGACGCCATCCTGACCGCCTTCCTGCCGAGTTACTTCCCCGTCGCGAGCCAATTCGAAGCTGGTTCGGAGCGAAACCTCAGATGTCACGCCGGCTATCTCCCCGGGTGGCCCCTGTGACCGACCAAGCCGACCCGCGAGGGAGCCACATCGTGGACAGCACCACGTCCGTCCTCCAGATCGTCGCTCATCCCGACGACGACCTGTACTTCATGAACCCCACCACGTTCCAGGCGATCAAAGCCGGTGTCCGGACCACCACGGTCTACCTCACCAACGGGGATGCCACCGGGGAGAACCCGCGGCCATGGTCCACCGAGCCCGTGGTGGCGGACCGCGAGTCCTACGGCAAAGCCCGGCAGAACGGTCTGCGGGCGGCGTACGCGGCGATGGTGCTCGGTGACCGCACCGCGGAGTGGACGTCCGCCACGTGGCGGACGGCGGACGGCGGGCTGGCCGAGGTCTACTCGCTGGCGGCCGCGCCATGGGTCTCCCTCCACTTCCTGAACATCCGCCAGCACGGAACCCCGGAGGGTACGCCGCGGAGCCTGCACAAGCTGTGGCGGGGCGAGACGGAGAGGGTGCCGACGCTGGTTCCCCGGGGCTCTCTGGTGACCGAGAGCTACTGGTACACCCGGCCGGGGCTCGTCGCGACCCTGGTGCATCTGCTGGAGTTCGTGAGGCCCACCGTGATCCGGACCATGGACCCCGATCCCGACCGGCTGGTGCACGACGAAAAGTTCCGTCAGCACCACGACTACGGTGATTTCAGCGATCACTGCGACCACACCGCCGCCGCCCTCTTCACCTGGACCGCGCTCTCCCAGTACCGGGGCCCCGCCGAGGACCGCCATTTCGTCGTGGAGCCGTTCCGCGGCTACTACAACGAGCGTTGGCCGCACAACCTCAGCCCGCGGGCGGTCTCGCTGAAGGAGTTCTTCCTCAACATCTACGGGGCGGCCGACGGGTACGACTGCGGCGACCCGGCGGGCAGCGGGGACTACGCGGTGGGGCTCAACTCCCGCGGCCCCGGCTGGGTACAGTCCACGACTCCGCGCTACCCCATGACGGCACGGTGGCTGGCCCCGGACGCGCGGGGCCGGCTCACGGCCTTCGCCGTGATCGACCAGCAGGCGGCCGTGTGGATACAGGCGCACCCCGGGGGAGAGCAGTGGCGCGGCCCGTTCCTGCTGGGTGGTGCGCCACTGGCTCCGGGACTCGCCGTGAGCCTCACGCCGGACGGCCGCTGGCAGATCTTCGCCGAGCGGCTGTCGTACCTGGCCGCCGACGACACCCACGCCCGGGAGATCGTCGCCCTGGAACAGACCACCCAGGACGGCCTGTTCGGCGAGTGGGTCAGCCTCGGGAACCCCTCCGAGACCGACCGTCGCAGAAACCGGCACCTGGGAACGCCGGTGGTGACCCGGGACGGTACGGGCCACCTGCACCTCTTCGTCCGCAACGCGGGGCAGGGCGTGCACACCCGGGTCCAGGCGGTAGACGGCTCCTGGAGCGAGTGGGAGGACCTGCGCGGACACGACCTCCAGGAGGGGCTTTCCGCCCTCACCGCTGCCAGCGGACTCGTCGAGCTCTTCGGTTCCAGCCGGGAGGGTGTCTTCCACTGGAGCCAGAGCACCATCGACGCCTCTCCTTCGCGGGCGCCCCGGTTCCGGCTGAGTGTGCCCTCCAGCCCGCCGACCGCCCTGGTACAGCCCAACGGGCGCGTGATGGTCGTCTTCCGCGAGCCCGACGAGGGCCGGATGATGCTGGCCGAGGAGGAGACACCCGGCGGTCGCTGGAACAAGCCCGCCGCTCCGATCGGCGGCAGGGGCGGGTTCGGGCCCATCGCGAGCGCCGCGGGTCCGACGCCGGACATCGGCACGATCATGGTGACCCGCAGCGACTTCGGGGGCCTGGCCTTCCGCTTCCATCCCGACGACGCGCCGTGGGAGGAACTGTCCACGGCGTCGCTCGGCGGCACGGTGGTGGGTGCACCCTCCGTCTGCTTCGACCCGGCCGGGCGCGCGGTGGTGGCGGCCCTCGGCAACGACGGACGACTCCACGTGACGACCCAGCAGGAGCCCGGCCGGGGCGGTTTCGGTCCCTGGACGACGGTCGGCTGACCGGCCGGGTCCGCTCGAACGTCCGCCCCGCGTCCGGCTCACGGGCCGGGGCGGACCTCGGCGTACACGGGAGCGTGGTCCGAGTAGCCGTTGGGCGCGGGGCTGTCCGGCTCGTTGGGCGTGGTGTCCATCCTGCTCCGGTCGACGTCGCAGGCCGTGATCCGATCGGCGTCGCCCGGACCCCGTTCGGCGAAGACGTGGTCGAGCTGGTGGTAGGAGTGCGCCCGCATGGCCGGATCCCACTCGTGGAAGGTCGGTGTCTCCCCGCCGGTGCTGTTCTTGCCGGGGCACTGGGAGGACGTGGAGCTGAGTGGTTCCAGTTGAGGAGCCGTCGCGTTGCGGTTGAAGTCCCCGGTGAGCACGGTGGGACGGTCCTCCTCGCGGACGAACGCCCGGACGGCGGCGATCTGCCCGTCCACCCGGGCCTCCTCGCCCGGGAGGATGTGGGTGGTGCACGGAGTCTGTGACCAGCCGCGGACCTTGACGCACAGCACCGGAAGCGTCTGCTCGCTGAGGCCCTCGGGGTCCGGCGGCAAAGTGTTCTCGGACCGGGTGCGGACGATGTCGCCCCGGACGGCGACCGCCACTCCCAGATCGCCCGGCAGGCCGTCGCGGCAACGGGTCTCGCCGTTCGGGCGGGCGCCCTTCGCGTGGCGGAACGACCAGCCCGGGCCCAAGGCCGCACGGAGCAGGGAGAGATGGCTGCCCGCGGCCCCGCCGCAGACCTCTTGCAGGGTGATCACGTCGGCCTCGCGTTCACGTGCCATCGCCGCGATCTGGGCGATCTTTTCCTCGGGGCGGTCGCGGTAGGGGCAGTAGCCCGCCTGGCCGCGGTTTCCGCCCGCCTCCCCGCAGATGTTCCAGGTGAGCACGCGGAGTGTCCGCGGCGGGAGCGCCGGGCCGGGCACCGCGTCCTCGTCGTGGACGGCGCAGCCTCCGAAGACGGCCCCGGCGACCAGCAGCAGGACGGCGCCGACACCGGTCACGACGTCTCGCCCGCTGCCGCGCCTGACGCCACGTCTACGGAGGGGCACGTTACCTCTTCGGGGCAGGGAGACCGACGTACCCCATGATTTCACACTCCGTGACCAAGGCGGCCGTCGCGCCCGCTGGTCCCCGCCCGCACGGAAACGGGCCGTACGGAGCACTCCTCCGTACGGCCCGTCCACGCCGGCCGGCCGACGTGCCGGCCTCGGTCGTTACGCCGGTACGCTCGCCACGCCCGGCGCCAGGAACGGCTTGCCGTTCACGCGCGCGGAGACACCCGCCCGGTCCAGGTACGGCGTGATGCCGCCCAGGTGGAACGGCCAGCCCGCACCGGTGATCAGGCAGAGGTCGATGTCCTGCGCCTCGGCGACGACGCCCTCGTCGAGCATCAGGCCGATCTCCTCGGCCACCGCGTCCAGGACGCGGTCACGGGTCTGCTCCTCCGTCAGGACGGTGTCGCCCTGCTCCAGGAGAGCGGCGACCTCGGGGTCCAGCTCCGGCTTGCCGGAGTCGTAGACGTAGAAGCCGCGCTTGCCCGCCTTGACGACCGCCGCGAGGTTCGCGGAGACCGTGAAGCGCTCCGGGAAGGCGCGGTGCAGGGTCTCGGAGACGTGCAGACCGATCGCCGGGCCCACCAGCTCCAGCAGGACCAGCGGCGACATCGGCAGACCGAGCGGCTCGACGGCGCGCTCGGCGACGGCGACCGGGGTGCCCTCGTCGATGACGTTCTGGATCTCGCCCATGAAGCGGGTGAGGATGCGGTTGACGACGAACGCCGGGGCGTCCTTCACCAGCACCGCGGTCTTCTTCAGCTTCCGGGCCACACCGAACGCCGTCGCCAGCGCGGCGTCGTCGGTGAGCTCGCCGCGCACGATCTCCAGCAGCGGGAGGATCGCGACCGGGTTGAAGAAGTGGAAGCCGACGACCCGCTCCGGGTTCTTCAGCTTCGACGCCATCTCGGTGACCGAGAGCGAGGAGGTGTTGGTGGCGAGGATCGCGTGCGCCGGTGCGACCGCCTCGACCTCCGCGAACACCTGCTGCTTGACGCCGATCTCCTCGAAGACGGCCTCGATGATGAAGTCGGCGTCGGAGAAGCCCTCCGCCTTGTCCAGCACACCGGTCACCAGGGCCTTGAGGCGGTTGGCCTTGTCCTGGTTGATGCGGCCCTTGCCGAGCAGCTTGTCGATCTCGGCGTGGACGTAGCCCACACCCTTGTCGACGCGCGCCTGGTCGATGTCCGTGAGGACGACCGGTACTTCCAGGCGGCGCAGGAAGAGCAGCGCGAGCTGGCTGGCCATCAGACCGGCGCCGACGACACCGACCTTGGTGACCGGACGGGCCAGGCTCTTGTCCGGAGCGCCGGCCGGACGCTTCGCGCGGCGCTGCACCAGGTTGAAGGCGTACAGCCCGGAGCGCAGCTCACCGCTCATGATCAGGTCGGCGAGCGCCCGGTCCTCGGCGTCGAAGCCGGCACCCAGGTCGCCGTCCTTGGCGGCGGCGATGATCTCCAGCGCCCGGTAGGCGGCCGGGGCCGCGCCGTGCACCTTGGAGTCCGCGATGGCCCGGCCTCGCGCGACGGCCTGGTCCCAGGCGTCGCCGCGGTCGATCGCGGCACGCTCGACCACGGTCTCGCCCGTGAGGACGCCGGCCGTCCACACGAGCGACCGCTCCAGGAAGTCCGCACCCTCGAAGAGCGCGTCGGCGATACCGAGCTCGAAGACCTGCGCGCCCTTGAGCTGGCGGTTCTGGTTCAGCGAGTTCTCGATGATCACCGAGACCGCGCGGTCGGCGCCGATCAGGTTCGGCAGCAGCGCGCAGCCGCCCCAGCCGGGCACCAGACCGAGGAAGACCTCGGGCAGCGAGAAGGCGGGGAGCGCCTTGGAGACGGTGCGGTACGAGCAGTGCAGGCCGACCTCGACGCCGCCGCCCATCGCGGCGCCGTTGTAGTACGCGAAGGTCGGAACCGCGAGGCCGGAGAGACGGCGGAAGACGTCGTGGCCGCCCTTGCCGATCGCCAGCGCGTCCTCGTGGCGCTTCAGCAGCTCGACGCCCTTGAGGTCGGCGCCCACGGCGAAGATGAACGGCTTGCCGGTGATGCCGATACCGACGATCGAACCCTCGGACGCCTCCTTCTCGACCTGGTCGATCGCGGCGTCCAGGTTGGCCAGCGACTGCGGGCCGAAGGTGGTCGGCTTGGTGTGGTCCAGGCCGTTGTCCAGCGTGATGAGGGCGAACCTGCCCGCACCCGCCGGGAGGTCGAGGTGGCGCACGTGTGCCTGGGTGACGACCTCGCCCGGGAAGAGCTCGGCCGCTCCCTTCAGCAGCTCGGTGGTGGAGCTCACTTGGTGCCTCCGTCGGCGTCGAAGTGCGGGTTCTCCCAGATGACCGTGGCGCCCATGCCGAAGCCCACGCACATCGTGGTGATGCCGTAGCGGACCTCCGGCTGCTCCTCGAACTGGCGGGCCAGCTGCGTCATCAGACGGACGCCGGAGGAGGCGAGCGGGTGGCCGTAGGCGATGGCGCCGCCGTACTGGTTCACGCGCGGGTCGTCGTCGGCGATGCCGTAGTGGTCGAGCAGGGCGAGGACCTGCACGGCGAACGCCTCGTTGATCTCGAAGAGACCGATGTCACCGATGGTCAGACCGGCCTTGGCCAGCGCCTTCTCGGTCGCCGGGATCGGGCCGTAGCCCATGACCTCCGGCTCGACGCCGGCGAAGGCGTACGACACGAGACGCATCCGGACCGGCAGGCCCAGCTCGCGGGCGACGTCCTCGGCGGCGAGCAGCGAGGCGGTGGCGCCGTCGTTGAGCCCCGCCGCGTTGCCGGCCGTGACGCGGCCGTGCGGGCGGAACGGGGTCTTGAGGCCCGCGAGGGACTCCATCGTGGTGCCCGGGCGCATCGGCTCGTCGGCGGTGACCAGGCCCCAGCCGGTCTCGCCGGCCTCGGCGTTGGTGCGGCGCACCGAGACCGGCACCAGGTCCTGCTGGATCTTGCCGTTGGCGTACGCCTTGGCGGCCTTCTCCTGCGAGCGCACGGCGTAGGCGTCGGCGCGCTCCTTGCTGATCTGCGGGTAGCGGTCGTGCAGGTTCTCGGCGGTCATGCCCATGAAGAGGGCGGACTCGTCGACCAGCTTCTCCGAGACGAAGCGCGGGTTCGGGTCCACGCCCTCGCCCATCGGGTGGCGGCCCATGTGCTCGACACCGCCGGCCACGACGACGTCGTAGGCGCCGAAGGCGATGGAGCCGGCCGTCGTGGTGACGGCGGTCAGGGCGCCGGCGCACATGCGGTCGATCGAGTAGCCGGGGACGGACTGCGGCAGACCGGCCAGGATTCCGGCGGTCCGGCCGAGGGTGAGGCCCTGGTCGCCGATCTGGGTGGTCGCGGCGATGGCGACCTCGTCGATCCTCGCGGGGTCCAGGTCCGGGTTGCGGCGCAGCAGCTCCCGGATGGCCTTCACGACGAGATCGTCGGCGCGGGTCTCGTGGTAGATGCCCTTCGGGCCCGCCTTGCCGAACGGGGTGCGGACGCCGTCGACGAAGACGACGTCCCGGATGGTACGAGGCACGATGGCTCTCCTCCAGGGTGCGGGATGGCACTGCTGCGGGGCACGCCCGGAAGCGTGCCGCCCGCCCTCATGCTACTCGCGGGTAACCAGACTGCCCACCCCCTGCGGGCGGAGCGTCGAAGGTCACACCTGCTCGGGTCCTCGCGCGGTGACACCAACCTGGCGCGATTTCGATCCTCGCGGCACGCGACGCCGTCCCGGCCCCGGACACGACGACACCCCCGGTCGGCCGTGGAATCCGGTGACCGGGGGTGTCGGGTGTCGTCGTGCGGTGGCTGGACGCCGTCGTGTCCCGGACCGGTGCCGGGAGGCGCCGGACCGTCGCCGGAGGGGCGCCGGACCGGGTGTCAGGAAGCCGCGCCGCTGTTCAGCGCGTCCAGCAGCAGCGGGGCCACGAGACCGATCTGCCAGCGTCGTGCGCCGTACCCCGCGAGCAGGTCCTCGACCGCGCCCGGGGTAACGCTCTTCGGCGGCTCCCAGCAGACCCGGCGCACGGTGTCCGGGGTGATGAGGTTCTCCGGCGGCAGGTTCAGCCGCTCGGCGAGTTCGGAGACGGCGGCGCGGGCGGCCGAGAGCCGGTCCGCCGCCGCGGGGTCCTTGTCCGCCCAGGCGCGCGGCGGCGGCGGGCCCGCGAGCTGCTGGCCGGGCTGCGGCAGCTCGGACTCCGGCAGCGCCTTCGCACGGTCCACGGCGGCCTGCCACTGCTCCAGCTGGCGCCGGTTCACGCGGTGCCCGAAACCGGGCAGCGCGGACAGCGCCTGGACGTTGGCGGGCACCGCGAGCGCGGCCTCCACGATCGCCCCGTCGCCGAGCACCTTGCCGGGGGAGACGTCCCGCCGCTGCGCGACCCGGTCGCGGGTCTCCCACAGCTCCCGTACGACGGCCAGCTGCCGGCGCCTGCGCACCTTGTGCATGCCCGAGGTCCGGCGCCACGGGTCCTTGCGCGGCGGGGCGGGCGGCGCCGACGCGATCGCGTCGAACTCCTCGCGGGCCCACTCCAGCTTCCCCTGGCGGTCCAGCTCCTTCTCCAGCGCGTCCCGCAGGTCGATCAGGAGCTCGACGTCGAGGGCCGCGTAGCGCAGCCACGGGTCGGGGAGTGGCCGGGTGGACCAGTCGACGGCCGAGTGGCCCTTCTCCAGCGCGTACCCCAGGACGTTCTCGACCATCGCGCCCAGGCCGACCCGGGGGAACCCGGCCAGTCGTCCGGCGAGCTCGGTGTCGAAGAGGGACGTGGGGAGCATGCCTATTTCGCGCAGGCAGGGAAGGTCCTGCGTGGCGGCGTGCAGGATCCACTCGGTGCCGGTCAGGGCCTCGCCGAGACCGGACAGGTCCGGGCAGCCCACGGGGTCGACGAGGGCACTGCCCGCGCCCTCGCGGCGCAGCTGTACGAGATAGGCGCGCTGGCCGTAGCGGTAGCCGGAGGCGCGCTCGGCGTCGACGGCCACCGGGCCGCTGCCGGCGGCGAAAGCCGCGATCACCCGGGCGAGGGCGTCGTCGTCCGCCACCACCGGTGGAATGCCCTCGCGCGGTTCCAGCAAGGGGATCGGCGCCGGGGCGACGTCGTCCGGGGGAGCGCCCCCGGTGGTTCGCAGTGTCGTGTCTGCTGCGGTCTCTTGGGCGTCGGTCACCCGTCAAGGGTATCCGTGTATGCGCGACACCCGACGACGGAACGTTCCGTCGTCGGGTGTCGGGCGCATAAACCGGCCGGATTCGGTATCCCCGCCTGTGCGGGTGCCGGTGGGGGTGGTCAGTGGATGATGCCGGTCCGCAGGGCGACGGCGACCATTCCCGCGCGGTCTCCGGTGCCGAGCTTGCGGGCGATGCGGGCGAGGTGGGACTTGACCGTGAGGGCGGAGAGGCCCATCGAGACGCCGATGGCCTTGTTGGACTGGCCTTCGGCGACCAGGCGGAGCACCTCCACCTCACGGCCGGACAGTTCGCGGTAGCCGCCCGGGTGGCTCGGGGAGCCGGGGGGCCGGCGGTGCATACGGGCGGCGCCGGCGCCGATGGGGGCGACGCCGGGTCGGTTGGGGTGGCCGATGTTGGTACGGGTGCCGGTGACGACGTAGCCCTTGACGCCGCCCGCGAGGGCGTTGCGTACGGCACCGATGTCGTCGGCGGCGGAGAGGGCGAGACCGTTCGGCCAGCCTGCGGCTCGGGTCTCGGACAGCAGGGTCAGCCCGGAACCGTCGGGCAGGTGGACGTCGGCAACGCAGATGTCGCGCGGGTTGCCGACGCGGGGGCGGGCCTCCGCGATGGACGACGCCTCGATGACGTCACGAACTCCGAGGGCCCACAGATGGCGGGTCACGGTGGATCGGACGCGCGGGTCGGCCACGACGACCATGGCCGTCGGCTTGTTCGGGCGGTAGGCGACCAGGCTTGCGGGCTGCTCTAGGAGAACGGACACCAGGCCTCCTGGGGGAGTGGCGGGACGGGCCGGCTCGGGGATGAAGCCGGGGCGAACCGTGCTTGAAGGGTCATTGACCTCTTCGGCAGCAGACCCGTCCTCCTTTAGAGGAAGATCACGATTTGGTGAGTAACAATTCGGACAAATCGGACGCGCGATCGATTGTACGACCATAGGGCCGGTGGTCGGCCGAACCGGTCGGGGGAGCGTCGTCGACCGACGAAAACGCCGCGAGGCGCGGGACGGCCCTCAGGCCTGGGGCCCCCGCCGCTGGGGCAGGGTGACCACCGTCGCGTCGGCCGGACCGGACGGCGGCAGGCCCGCGATCTGGCAGAGCAGGTCGCCCCAGGCCGTCAGGTGTCCCGCCGTGTCCGGCACCCCGCCGGGCCCGTCGCCGGGCGTCCAGGAGGCGCGGATCTCGATCTGGGTCGCGGGACGGCGGCTGCCCAGCTCGCCGAAGTAGTGCGACCCCGCCCGGGTGACCGTGCCGCCCGCCGACCCGTAGGTGAGACCGCGCGCCTCCAGGGCGCCCGTCAGCCAGGACCAGCACACCTCGGGCAGCAGCGGGTCGGTGGCCATCTCCGGCTCCAGCTCCGCCCGCACGAGCGTCACCAGGCGAAACGTTCCCTGCCAGGCGTCGTGACCGGCCGGATCGTGCAGCAGCACCAGGCGTCCGTCCGCGAGGTCCTCCTCGCCGTCCACGACCGCCGCCTCCAGGGCGTAGGCGTGCGGGGCCAGCCGTTGCGGCGGTCTGGTCGCCTCGATCTCCAGCTCGGGCCGGAGCCGCGCCGAGCGCAGCGCCTCGACCGCCGACCGGAACCCGGGCGGAGTGGGTTTGCTCTCCGCACCGTCCCTCTGGGAGGTGTGGTCGGAATGATCGGAGAACTGTTCCTGCGCCGGAGCCATGCGGGGAAGAGTAGGCGGAACGCGGGCCGCGCGCAGGGAGAGACACCCTGGTGGGACCGTGCTCCTTGGGGCTTCGTGCGAAGATTCTGTGCGTGAGTGCCAATGACCGCCCCTCGGGCCAGCTGACGACGACCTCCGCCACCCACGACTCGGCGTTCCTGAAGGCGTGCCGACGCGAACCCGTGCCGCACACCCCGGTCTGGTTCATGCGCCAGGCGGGCCGGTCGCTGCCCGAGTACCTGAAGGTCCGCGAGGGCATCGCGATGCTCGACTCCTGCACGATGCCGGAGCTGGTCACCGAGATCACCCTGCAGCCCGTGCGCCGCCACAAGGTCGACGCCGCCGTCTACTACAGCGACATCGTCGTCCCGCTCAAGGCCATCGGCATCGACCTGGACATCAAGCCCGGCGTCGGCCCGGTGATCGCCGACCCGATCCGCACCCGCGCCGACCTGGCCCGGCTGCGCGATCTGACGCCCGAGGACGTCCCGTACGTCACCGAGGCCGTCCGCATGCTCACCGCCGAGCTCGGCGAGACCCCGCTCATCGGCTTCGCGGGCGCCCCGTTCACGCTCGCCAGCTACCTCGTGGAGGGCGGCCCCTCCCGCAACCACGAGCACACCAAGGCCATGATGTACGGCGACCCGGAGCTCTGGGCCGACCTCGTGGACCGGCTCGCGGAGATCACCGGCGCCTTCCTGAAGGTCCAGATCGAGGCGGGTGCCTCGGCCGTGCAGGTCTTCGACTCCTGGGTCGGCGCGCTGTCCCCCGCCGACTACCGCCGCTCCGTGCTGCCCGCCTCCGCCAAGGTCTTCGACGCGGTCGCCTCCTACGGTGTCCCGCGCATCCACTTCGGCGTGGGCACCGGCGAGCTGCTGGGCCTCATGGGCGAGGCCGGTGCCGACGTCGTCGGCGTCGACTGGCGCGTCTCCCTGGACGAGGCCGCCCGCCGCGTCGGCCCCGGCAAGGCGCTCCAGGGCAACCTCGACCCGGCGGTGCTCTTCGCCCCGACCGCCACGGTCGAGGAGAAGACCCGCGAGGTGCTGGACGCCGCCGCCGGCCTGGAGGGACACATCTTCAACCTCGGCCACGGCGTCATGCCGTCGATGGACCCGGACGCCCTCACCCGGCTCGTCGGCTACGTCCACGAGCAGACCGCGCGCTGAACCGCGCCCGGCTCACTCCTCGGTGGGGAGCCAGGTGCCGTGCAGACCGAGCGGCACCCTGACGGGGATCCGGACCCGGGCCACCGGCCCGCCCGCCGGGTCCTCGTCGGGCAGCACCAGGAGCCAGCTGCTGCCGTCCGTACGGTCGGTGGCGTAGGTCAGCCAGTAGCCCCCGCCGTCCGCGGAGCCGGGCGACGGGGCGAACGCGGGCTCGCCGACCGAGAGGTCACCGGCGTCCCACAGGCGGGTGACCGGTCCGCCGCCACCGGTGTCGTACCACCGCAGGGCGTCGTACTCGCCGGAGAGCAGGTCCGGGTTCCGGCCGCTGCCCGCCGCCATCGCGATGCGCCGGTGCGGGCTGCCGACCAGGCGGTCGTCGATGCGGGGCAGCTCCACCCGCATGTCGTCGAGCCGGGTGCGCCGCACGGTACCGGCCGCCGGATCGATCACCGCCCGGGTGAGGCCCCTGGCCGCCGCGTCCGTGGCGGGTCGGCCGGCGCCCTCGCCGGAGTTCTCGCCGCCGAGGGAGAGGGCGGGCCACTGGACGTAGTCGAGGACGACCCGTCCCTCGGGGGTGTCGTAGGCGTTGACGGTGTGCCAGAGCCAGAACGCCTCCTCCCGCGCCCAGCGGACCTCCGTGCCGTCGCGGGGGATCAGCGCCACCCGGGTCCCCCGTTCGGGCCGCCAGGCCAGGAACGAGCCGCCGCTCATGGCGGCGTCGAGGTCGAAGAAGGCCGGGGCGAGGACCAGCACCAGGTAGCGGTCGGTGAGCGCCATGTCGTGGATCATCGACGGCTCCTCCACCCCCGCCACCGGGGTGGGCCCCCTGCTCACGGTGCCGTCCGCCCCGATGACGGACCACGTCAGGTACGGCGGCTCCAGGGCGTAGCAGAAGACCGCCATCTCACCGGTCGACGGATCGGTTTTGGGGTGCGCGGTGATGCCGGCGGGCAGCCGGCCGTCGAAGGTCTCCTTGCCGAGCGTTTCGAGGCCGGGGCCCATGCGGTACGGGCAGTCCGCCTCCGCGAGCGCCAGCAGCCGTCCCGCGTGCTCGACCACGTTGATGTCCGGAATCGGCTTGAAGTCCCCGGCCAGCTCCTGCCCGGCCTCGTCCGCCGTGGGAAAGATCATCGACTCCACCCCTCCCCACAGGGCGTGCCCGGCCTTCTCCTCCGCCTCCATGGCGGGCGTGCGGACGAAGCGGTTGCGGTAGCGCGCGCGGCCCCCGGACATCCACACGCCGTGCAGCATCCCGTCCCCGTCGATCGGGTAGAGGTACGAGCCGACCGGGCTGAAACGCGGGTTCGGGCCGTTGCGCAGATAGACGCCGTCCAGTTCGCGCGGCAGCTCGCCCACGACATCCAGGTCCACCGCGTCGACCTCCTCGGTCACGGGGGCGAACCGTCCGCCGAGATGAGCCACACGGGTCGGGTCGAAGAGGGTGGTCATGGGTCCTCCCTGCGCCTGGGCGTCCTCGCGCTCTCCTCCCTCCAGTGAAGGCCCGGCACCGCCACCGGGCCAGCCCGGCACCCGCCAGGGCTCCGGCCCCGGCCCGGCCGCGGTGCCGGTCGCTCAGGCCGAGCCCGCCGCCCGTACCGCCGTGCTCGCCTTGCGGGCGGCCACCAGGACCGGGTCCCAGACGGGGGAGAAGGGAGGGGCGTACCCCAGGTCGAGGGCGGTCATCTCCTCCACCGTCATGCCGGCGGTCAGCGCCACCGCCGCGATGTCCACCCGCTTCGCCACGCCGTCCCGGCCCACGATCTGCACGCCCAGCAGCCGGCCGGTGCGGTACTCGGCGAGCATCTTCACCGTCATGGGCGCGGCCCCCGGGTAGTAGCCGGCCCGGCCCGTCGACTCGATCGTGGCCGTCACGAACCGCAGCCCGACCGCCAGGGCGTCCTTCTCCCGCAGCCCGGTCCGGGCGATCTCCAGGTCGCAGACCTTGCTCACCGCCGTACCGACCACACCCGGGAACGTCCCGTAACCACCGCCGACGTTGGCGCCGATGATCTGGCCGTGCTTGTTGGCGTGGGTGCCGAGCGCGATGTGCCGGGTGCGCTTCGCCACCAGGTCCAGCACCTCCACGCAGTCGCCGCCCGCCCAGATGTCCTCGTGCCCGACCACCCGCATCGACAGGTCCGTCAGCAGACCGCCGTGCGGTCCGAGCGGCAGCCCGGCCGCACGGGCGAGCTCCGTCTCCGGCTCCACGCCGATGCCGAGCACCACCACGTCCGCCGGGTACGTCTCCGCCTCCGTCACCACCCCGGACACCCGGCCGTCGGGACCGGTGCGGATCCCGGTGACCGCCGCGCGGTTCACCGTCGTGATGCCGAGGCCGTCCATCGCCTCGTGCACCAGGCGTCCCATGTCCGGGTCGAGGGTGGCCATCGGCTGCTCGCCCCGGTTCAGCACGGTCACCTCGAAACCGCGGTTCAGCATGGCCTCGGCCATCTCGACGCCGATGTACCCCGCGCCCACCACCACCGCGCGCCGACGGCCGGGACCGGTCCGGTCCAGCGAGTCCAGCAGGGCCTGGCCGTCGTCCAGCGTCTGCACCCCGTGCACGCCCGGGGCGTCGATCCCGGGCAGCGCCGGGCGCACCGGCCGGGCCCCGGTGCCGATCACCAGCTTGTCGTACCCGGTCCAGGCCGTGGTGCCGGTCTCCAGGTCCACCGCCCGCACCCGACGGCCCGCGACGTCGATCTCCGTCACCTCGGTGCGGGTGCGCAGATCGATGCCGCGGGCCCGGTGCTCCTCGGGCGTACGGGCGATCAGGTCGTCGCGCCCGGCCACGTCCCCGCCCACCCAGTACGGGATGCCGCAGGCGGAGTACGAGGAGAAGTGGCCGCGCTCGAAGGCCGTGATGCTCAGCTCCTCGGGCCCCTTCAGCCTGCGGGCCTGCGACGCGGCGGACATGCCCGCCGCGTCGCCCCCGATGACCACCAGTCGCTCCGTCATGCCAGGTCCCTTCGCCGCAGTGTGCCGACCGACCACGCTAACGGCGTTTCCCGGCGTTTCGCGGCGTTCCCCCCGGCGGGCTCAGGGAGCGGGAGTCGTGCCCGCCTCCTCCCGCTCGTCCGCGGCGACCGGGGCGGCCGTACCGGCCTCCGGGGCGCGGCGGCGGCGCACCAGCCGCCAGACCACCAGGACCAGGGCGACGGCCGCCAGGAACGGGGCGGTGGCGCCGATCGCCATCGCGATCCAGCGCAGCGTCGTCACGAACGCGTCCCACCCGCCGGTCACCGCGTCCCAGAACCCGGGATCGTCGTCGCCGACGGCACCGGGCGAGTCCGGCTCCATGAGGTCCAGGGTGATCGTCGCCAGCGAGGTGCGGTCGGCCAGGCTCGCCCGCTGCGCCAGCAGGGACTCCAGGTCCGCCTGACGGCTGCTCAACTCCCCTTCGAGGGCGACGACATCGCTGATCCGTTCCGCCTTCTCCATCAGGGCACGCACCCGGTCGACGCTCGCCCGCTGGGTCGCGACGCGGCTCTCCACGTCCACGACCTGGTCGGTGACGTCCTTCGCCTCCGAGGTGCGCGACAGCAGTCTGCCGGCGCCGGTCAGCCGCTTCAGCACGTCCTCGTACCGGTCCTCCGGGACGCGCAGCACGAGGTGCGAGGCGTCGTGGACGTCGTCCACCCGCTCGGTCGCCTCGCTCTCCACGAGCCCACCGCTGCCCTCGGCGGCGGACCGGGCCGCGGCGACCGCCTTCGGAACGCTCCTCACCTCGATGGACATCTCCGTGGTGCGGATGACGTGGGCGGCGGTCGCCGTGACCTTGTCCGCCGCCTTCCCGTCCGACTTCCCGCCCGCCGCGGGGCGCGTGCCGTCCGGCGTCCCCGAGTCGGCCGCCGCCTCCGCCCCGCCCCCCTCGTCCCGCACGGCGGCCGCCTTGCTGTCGGAGGCCGACTTGTCCGAGCCACCGTCGTTCGCGCCGCACCCCGCCACCGCGAGCAGGACGACGAGGGCCCCGGCCGCGAGGCCCGCCCCCCGGGTACGGAGGCGCGGGCGCTCCGGCCGTCGCTGGGTTCTCTGCGTGGACTGCATAACTTGTCCCCCCGGCTGGTGAGTTGATGTGTGCCCTTGGACGTACTCGCCGCTCGTCAGGTTTCCCGGAAGCGGTTTCGAAGCAGTCACGGTCGGGACTCGTTCCGGGTTTGAGAGAGTGGACCCATGCAGGGTTCTGAACAGCACGCGCACGCGAACACGCCGCACGTCGTCGTCGTCGGCGGAGGGATCGCCGGACTGGCCGCCGCCCACCGGCTGCTCGGCAGCGGGGTACGGGTCACCCTCCTGGAGGCCTCGGCACGGCTCGGCGGGAAGCTCATGACCGGCGAGGTCGCGGGCGTCCAGGTCGACCTCGGCGCCGAGTCGATGCTCGCCAGGCGCCCCGAAGCGGTCGGCCTGGCCCGCGCCGCCGGACTCGGCGACCGCCTCCAGCCGCCCGCCACGGCCGCCGCCTCCCTCTGGACCCGCGACGCGCTCCGCCCGATGCCCAAGGGCCACGTGATGGGCGTCCCCGGCGACCCGGAGGCGCTGCGCGAGGTGCTCTCGCGCGAGGGCATCGCCCGTATCGCCCAGGAACGCGAGCTGACCGCGACCGCCGTGGGCGACGACGTCGCGGTCGGCGCGTACGTCGCCGACCGGCTCGGCCGCGAGGTCGTCGACCGCCTCGTGGAACCACTGCTCGGCGGGGTGTACGCGGGCGACGCCTACCGGATCTCGCTGCGCGCCGCCGTACCGCAGCTCTTCGACATCGCCCGGCAGGGCGGACCGCTGCTCGACGGGGTGCGCCGGGTCCAGGAGCGGGCCGCCGCGCAGCAGGCGGGCGGACCCGTCTTCCAGGGCATCGCGGGCGGCCTCGGCACCCTGCCGGACGCGGTGGCCGACACCGTACGGGCCCAGGGCGGCGAGATCCTCACCGCGACCCCGGTACTCGGCCTGTCCCGTACGGAGAACGGCTGGGACGTCCGTACGGAGACCCGGGTGATCACCGCCGACGGCATCGTCCTCGCCACCCCCGCCTGGTCCGCCTCCACCCTGCTGGCCGCCGAGTCCCCGGCGGCCTCCGCCGAGCTCGCGGGCGTCGAGTACGCCTCGATGGCCCTGATCACCATGGCGTTCCGGCGTGCCGACGCCGAGGCGGTGGAGGCCCTGCGCGGGCGGTCCGGCTTCCTGGTGCCGCCGGTCGACGGCCGCACGATCAAGGCCGCCACCTTCTCCAGCAACAAGTGGCAGTGGGTCGCCGACGCCGACCCCGGCCTCTTCGTGCTCCGCACCTCCGTCGGCCGCTACGGCGACGAGGACCACCTGCACCGCGAGGACGACGAACTCACCGCGGTCTCCCGCACCGACCTCGCCGCCGCCACCGGCCTCACCGCCGCACCCGTCGGCACCACGGTCACCCGGTGGATCGGCGGACTCCCGCAGTACCCGGTCGGCCACCTCTCCAAGGTCGACCGCATCCGGGGCGAGGTCGCGAAGCTGCCCGCCCTGCGGGTCTGCGGCGCGGTCTACGACGGCGTCGGCATCCCCGCCTGCGTCGGCAGCGCCCAGCGCGCCGCCGACGAGATCGCGGCCGAGCTGACGGGCCGGCCGTGAGCCCCGTGATCTCCCTTGCCGCGCCCGCCGCGACGGCCCCTTCACAGGAGATCACCGGGGCTCGCCGGGGGCTCATGGGGGAGCTCGCGGGGAGGATCGCGGTGAAGATCGCGGGGGAGATCATCGCCACGCCGACCCTGGTTCGGGGCACGGAAGACGAGGCGGGACAATAGCCGTATGAGTGCGCCTGAGAAGATCCCGAACGCCGGCAAGAAGGCCAAGGACCTCAACGAGGTCATCCGCTACACCCTGTGGTCCGTCTTCAAGCTGCGCGACGTGCTGCCGGACGACCGCGCGGGCTACGCCGACGAGGTCCAGGAGCTGTTCGACCAGCTCGCCGCCAAGGACATCACCGTCCGGGGCACCTATGACCTCTCCGGTCTGCGCGCCGACGCCGACCTGATGATCTGGTGGCACGCCGAGACCTCGGACGAGCTCCAGGAGGCGTACAACCTCTTCCGGCGCACCAAGCTGGGCCGCGCGCTGGAGCCGGTCTGGTCGAACATGGCGCTGCACCGCCCCGCCGAGTTCAACAAGTCGCACATCCCGGCCTTCCTGGCCGACGAGACGCCCCGCGACTACGTCAGCGTCTACCCGTTCGTGCGCAGCTACGACTGGTACCTGCTGCCCGACGAGGACCGCCGCCGGATGCTCGCCGACCACGGCAAGATGGCCCGCGGTTTCCCGGACGTCCGCGCCAACACCGTGGCGTCGTTCTCGCTCGGCGACTACGAGTGGCTCCTCGCCTTCGAGGCCGACGAGCTCTACCGCATCGTCGACCTGATGCGCCACCTGCGGGCCTCCGAGGCGCGCATGCACGTGCGCGAAGAGGTGCCGTTCTACACCGGTCGCCGCAAGGCGGTCGCCGACCTCGTCGCGGGACTCGCGTAGGGTCCTCTGGTCGGCGTTCTCCCGGGGGCCCTCCCGGAAGACCGCCGGCCACCCGCACACCTGGTGGCCCGACTCGCAATGCCGGCGTTTCCCGGCCACCCCCGACCCGGAAGATCAGACGGCGTCCGGACGCGTCCAGCGTCACGGACAGCCGCTCCAGCGACACCGGGTCCGGCTCCGGGTGCGGCTCGCAGCCTGCGTGCCGCACCGGCGTCCTTCCGGGGCGTGCGTGGTCATACGTGACCCGCACGCCCCGGGACCCAGGGCCCGCGTCCGCATCCCTCCGCGAGGTACCGGGGCGCGGCGGCGCGACCGCCTCCCGGGCCGCCCCAGAAGAAAGCCCGAGGCCCGGTCATGACGCCCCCTCCCGTTCCGTCGCATCCGCCCGTCACCGTCATCGGTGAAGCCGTCGCCGACGCCTTCCTCGGGACGACCGCACCGGACGGATCGACCCCGCTGACCGTCCACGCGGGCGGCGGCCCCGCCAACACCGCCGTCGCGCTCGCCCGGCTCGGCACCCCCACCCGCTTCGCGGGCCGCCTCTCGAAGGGCCCGCTCGGCACCCTGCTGCGCGAGCGGCTCGCCTCCTCCGGCGTCGACCTCGGCCCCTCGGTCACCAGCGCCCGCCCCGCGACCCTCGCCCTCGCGCGCGTCGACGAGACCGGCGGCGCCTCCTACGACTTCTACGCCGAGGCCACCGCGGACTGGCAGTGGACGCCCGCCGAGCTCACCGCGGCCCTCGCGGCCGAACCGCCCTCCGCCTGCGTCCACACCGGCAGCCTCGCCCTCGCGCTCCCGCCGGGCGCCGCCGCGATCGAAGCAGCCCTGGAGCACGCCCGGCACACCGCCACCGTCTGCGTCGACCCCAATGTGCGCCCCACCCTGGTCGACGTCGAGCGGCTGCGCTCCCGGCTGCCGCACTGGTGCGCCCTGGCCGACATCGTCCGGGTCAGCGCCGACGACGTGGAGCTGCTGATGCCGGGGACCGGGCCGGACGAGGCCGCCGACCGGCTGCTCGCGGCGGGCGCCGGGCTCGCGGTGGTGACCCTCGGCGGCGACGGCGCCCTCGCCCGTACCCGCGACCTCGACGTCCGGGTGCCCGCGCCCGCGGTGGACGTGGTCGACACGATCGGCGCCGGGGACGCCTTCACCGCCGGGCTGCTGCACCGCCTCGCGGCGGACGGGCTGCTCGGCGGCCGGCTGGACGGCCTGACCGCACCCGCGCTGCGGGGCGCGATGGAGTTCGCCGCCGCGGTGGCCGCCCGCACCTGCGCGGTGGCGGGCGCCCAGCCGCCGTACGCCGCCGAGATGGAGCAGTCCGGCTGAACCGCCGCCCGGTGCGTGGCGCTTGGCGCCCGGCGCCCGCTGCCCGCTGCCCGGCGCGTGGCGCCTGCCGCGTGGCGCCCGCCGCCCGGTGCGTGCCCGTCAGGAGGCCGGGTCGCCCCGCAGGATGCGCTGCGGTCCGGCGTCCCGGGGGACGGCCCGGTTCAGCGAGAGCGCGTTCGGCTCGCGGTGCGGGGCGCACTCGGCGTCCCGGGCGGGCACTTGGCCCGTCAGCAGGTAGGCCTCCAGGTGGCCGTTGACGCACGCGTTGTCGGCGCCGCCGATGCCGTGCGAACCCGCGTCCCGCTCGGTGACCAGCACCGCCCCGCGCAGCCGCCGCCGCAGCTCCACCGCACCCGCGTACGGCGTCACCCCGTCGCGCTCCGCCGCCAGGACCAGCACCGGCGGGATGTCGCCGGGTCCGGTCCGTACGTCCAGGGGGTCCTGCCGGGGCCGCGGCCAGGAGGCGCACGGCAGGTTCGCCCAGGCGCCCGCCCAGGCGGCGAACGGAGCCCGCAGGGCCGCCCGGGTGTGGTCCCGGTCCCAGACGCTCCAGTCGGCGGGCCACACCCCGTCGTTGCACTCCACCGCCGTGCGGACCGCGTCGGCGTTCTCGTCGCCCTTCGCCGTGTACGGCCGGGGGGACGCCTGCGTGACCAGCGGCTCCGGGTCGCCCTTCGCGTACGCGGCCAGCGCCGACGCCCGCATCGCCCAGTAGTCGTCGTAGTACGCGGCGTTCAGGAAGGCCGCCTGGAGCTGGGCGGTGCCGACCGTGCCGCCCGCCGGGTTCCGCGACACCTCGGACCGCAGACGGTCGTAGACCCCGCGCACCGCGTCGGCGGTCGTCCCCAGGCCGTACACGTCGTCGTGGCGGGCGACCCAGGAGAGGAAGTCCCCGAAGCGGGACTCCAGCGCCCGCGAGCGGGCCAGCCCCGTCCGGTAGCCGATCCGCCGCGCGTCCGGGTCGAGCGGCGAGTCGAAGACCATCCGGCGTACGTGCGAGGGGAACAGCGTCGCGTACAGCGCCCCGACGTAGGCACCCTGGTCCGTGCCCATGAAGGTCAGCCGGGGCTCGCCCAGCGCGGCCCGCAGCACGTCCAGGTCGCGGGCGCCGTCCAGGGAGGAGTAGTGGCGCAGCGCCGGCCCGGCCGCGCGCACGCACCCGTCGGTGTACGCCGTCGCGAGGACGATCCGCTCCCGCTTGTACGCGTACGAGGGCTGCTGCGGCGAGTCCGTGGGCGTCCCGGCCGCCTCCTCGGGGCGGCGGCAGGAGAGCGCGGGCGACGGGGCGACGCCGCGCGGGGCATAGCCGACCAGGTCGTAGGCGCGGGCGGTCTTCCGCCAGGCCGCCCACTCGCCGACCAGCGGGAACGTGATGCTCGCCGCCCCCGGGCCGCCCGGGTCGTAGACCAGCGCGCCCTGGTGCTCGGCCGCCTCGCCGGTGGCGGCCCTCCGGCTGACGGCGAGTTCGAGCTGCGGCCCGAACGGGTGCGCGTAGTCGACCGGAACGGAGAAGGTCCCGCACCGCAGCGACTCGGGCAGCATCTCGCTCTCCGGGCAGTCGCCGAAGGCGATCCCCCGTCTTCCCGCCCGCCCGGCGGCGATCACCGTCCCCCATGGCTCGGGCACCGTGACGTCCGCCCGGGCCGCCGCCCCGGTGAGCGCGGGTGCGGCCGTGGCGGATGCGGCGGCGGGCAGCGAGGCGAGGAGCATCGCCCCGGCCGTCGCGTACCGCGTGAATGCTCTCACCGGTCGGTCCCTTCGTCCGTGCCCCGCGAGGCGTCCTGCGGGGCGGAAGAGGATCGTCGTGCGCGCGCGGCGGTGGAGTAAAGGACCGGCCGACGGCGTGCGGGAGCGTGTCCCGCGTGACGGACCGGCGCACCCGGTGTCAGTACGCGGGCCCCGGACCTCCCGTACGACGGCCCGTCAGCGCGGCGCGGAGCAGCGGGTCCTGCACGGCACGCAGGCCCCGCACGGCGACGGCGGCCAGCAGATGGCGGTGGGTGCCGCGCCCCGGGCCGGACGCCCGCAGCGAGTCGAGCCGCTCCTGCCCGGCGGGGGAGGCCCACGGGCTGTACGGATGGTTCTCGATCCGCACGATGAGCAGGCAGCCCACCACGAGCACCAGCGGCAGCGCGAACCAGACGATCGCCGGACCGCCGGGCGAGAGCGACCGGCCCGGCAGCAGCACGGAGGCGAGCGCCAGCACCACGATCAGCACCGCCGTGCGCTTGACCTCGCCCAGCGCCGCCGCCGTCGCGCCGCGCAGCGCGTGCGGCATCGCGAGGCCGGCCGCCACCAGTCGGTCGGCCAGCGCGCGTACCGGCTCGGCCGCCGCGGCGGCGGCCCGTACCGGCGCGATCCTCGACTGTCCCTCGGGACCGATGGCCCGGATCACGGTGCGCTCGACCTCGTCCCGGCCCTGGGGGTCCACCACCGTGGCCCAGCCGGTGTGGGCCAGCAGCAGACTCCGCCGCAGGTGCATGGAGACCAGCGCCAGATCGGCGACCCGCTCAGGACCGCCGGCCAGGAAGGCCGTCTCGTACAGGCTCAGGTCGTACGGCGCCGGGTCCGGCCGGCGCGAGGAGGCGGCCGGCGGCTGGGCGGCCCTCGCGGCGGCGAGACAGAGCCGCAGGCAGGAGAGGGCCGCCGCGGCCCATGCGATCAGCAGGCATATCAACCAGACCATGGGTGATTTCTATGCGAGCGGAGGAGCGAGCGGTACGGCTCGTTCACCATACGGACACGGATGAGGGGGAGAAGTGGGCTTCCGTGGTGGTCGTTTCCGTGGTTGCTGTTTCGGTAGTTGCTGTTTTCGTGGTTGCCGTTTCCCTTCCGGAGTAGCGTGGGCCGATGATCGTATGGCTCAACGGCACCCACGGTGCGGGCAAGACGACGACCAGCGCCCTCGTGCAGCGGCTGATCCCGGACTCACGGGTTCTCGACGCCGAGAAGGTCGGCGAGACCCTCATGGACATCAAGCCCGGACTGCCCTCGCTCGACAACTTCCAGCACTGGCCGCCGTGGCGCCCGCTCGTGGTCGAGACCGCCCGGCACGTCCTCGACTACACCGGCGGCACACTGGTGATGCCGATGACCGTGCTGGTCGAGGAGTACTGGCGCGAGATCAGCGCGGGCCTCGCCCGCCACGCCATCCCCGTACGCCACTTCGTCCTCCACGCCGACCAGGACACCCTGCGCGGGCGCATCGAGGGCGACTCGGACATGGGCCCCTCCACGTTCCGGCTGCAGTACCTGGAGCCGTACGCCGAGGCGGCCCGCACCTGGCTGCACCGCGAGGCCGAGGTCGTCGACACCACCCGCCTCACGCCCGACGAGACCGCTCGGCGCATCGCGGAGGCCGTGGGGAGGTGAGGGGCGCGGCGGCGGCGGGCGACGGGTGGCAGGAGACACGCTCGCCCGCCGCCCCGTTCTCCCGCTCAGCTGCTCCCGCCCCCGCAGCTCGACCCGCCGCCACCGCAACTGGAGCTGCTCGACCCGCAACTGGAGCTGCTTCCGCCGCAGCTCGAACTCCCGCCGCCGCAACTGGAGCTGCTCCCGCCGCAGCTGGAACCCCCGCTGCCGCAACCGGACCCGCTCCCGCCGCAACCGGACCCGCCGCCCGCTCCGCAGCTCGACCCGGACCCGGACCCCGATCCGCAACCGGCGCCCGGGCCCGCGCCCGCGCACCACACCGCGGGGACCATCGCCGCCCCCGCCACGCCGGTGGCGTCGCCCCCGTAGTGGTGCGCGGGGGAGTAGCCACCCCGGCGACCCTGTCCGGGCGACCGGTACCGCGCGGCCGCCGTCAGCTGGTCCCGCAGAGCAGGATCCGCCGACGCCCGCACGCCGTACGCGGCGACCAGCTGCGCCGGCGATCCGCCTGCGGCGCGGGCCGCGCGGTACGCCCCCACCGCCGCCAGCCCCGCCTTGGTGATCCGTGCCCGGGCACCCACCGCCACCACCAGGCCCGTCACCCCGCCGAAGAAGATCGCGGGCAGCATCTTGACGACGAACGGGAACGGCATGTCTGCGTAGCCGTCGAGGGTCGAGTACTGGACGAAGGTCGCGATCAGCGAGACGGGGAAAAGCACGAGAGCGACCACGCTCTGGATCCCGCCCCAGCGGCGCCGCCTGCGGAGCTCCTCCGGCCGGGCCAGCAGGCCCCGGGCCGCCAGCCCGTCGCCGATCTCCTGCACGGCGGGGTGGCGCATGACCGCGAGACGCAGGAGGTGCAGCGCCCCGCTGGGGGCGAGTGCCAGCTCCTGCAGGACGGCACGCTCCACCGGGTCCTGGGCGTACGGCCGCAGCACGGAGACGATGCCCGGTCCGCCGATCACGACGCGCCCGTCGGCGTGCAGGGCGGTGAGGGCGGTGTCCACGACCCTCGCCGGACCCCCGCCGAGGAAGGCCGCCTCGTGGTCGTCGTACACCGCGGCGCCGAAAGCGGCGCCCCGCGGGCCGCTCCGGGAGCGCGCCGAGAGGAGCAGGACGCCGGAGACCACGATCCCGAGCGTCAGCAGCAGGGCGAGCAGGTTCATGGTCATCGGGTCCCTCCGGAAGACGCTCTGAGCGTGGTGGTGGACGTGGTGAGCGCGGCCCGCGCCGCACGGAGGAACCGGGTCGTGCGCCGGGGCGGCCGCGCCCCCGCGCGCTCCTGCCACCAGTGGGTCAGCCGCAGCCGGGCCGCGTCGTCGGCGGGCTCGCCCGAGGCCAGCAGGTGTTCGGCGAAGGCGAGCGCGTCACGGCGGTAGCCGGAGGCCGGCGGACGGCCCTCGGCATAACGGAGGAACGCGGCGCGGTACCCGGTTCCGAGGATCTCCGGCAGCTCCGGCGCCACCTTCGCCACGATGCCCGCCCGCTTGGCGGCCAGCGCCCGGCTCTGCACGCCCAGCCGCTCCGCGTCGAAACCGGCCGGGACGGGCGCACCGGCGACCAGCGAGGCGAGCAGGCCGGCCTGCGCCCGGGCCAGGCGTTCACGGGCCCCGTCCGTCGCCCGCGCCCCGCCCGTCGTCGCCCGTGCCCCGGGCGCCGCCGTCCGTGTCGGAGCGCTCTTACGGCGATGGCGCGCCGCCTCCAACGTCCCCCGGATCATGGTGAGTTCACCGGCCAGCTCCTCGGCGGGCGGGAAGTCGTCGTCGCGTTCCAGCAGCACACCGGGCGGGTCCACCCGGGAGCGCAGCTCCGACAGGACGTCCAGCACCGGGGCCGTCACCGGATGGGCGTGCGTGTCGTGCCAGACCCCGTCCTTCTCGACACCGCCCGCCACATGGACGTACGCGATGGCCTCCACCGGCAGTTCGTCCAGCGCCGTGGCGGGGTCCTCGCCCCGGTTGACGTGGTTGGTGTGGAGATTGGCCACGTCGATCAGCAGCCGGACCCCCGTCCGCTCGACCAGCTCGGCCAGGAACTGCCCCTCCGTCAGCTCCTCGTCCGGCCAGTTGACCAGCGCCGCGATGTTCTCCAGCGCCAGCGGCACCGGCAGCGCGTCCTGGGCGATCCGCACGTTCTCGCACAGCACGTCCAGGGCGTCCCAGGTCCTGGGCACGGGCAGCAGATGGCCCGCCTCCAGCGCGGGCGAACCGGTGGCCGCCCCCCCGGCCCGTACGAACGCGATGTGCTCCGTCACCAGCGGCGCACCGAGCAGCTCCACCCGCGCCGCCAGATCCGCCAGCCGCCGCGGATCGGGACGCTCCGCGCCGCCGAGCCCCAGCGCCACCCCGTGCGGCACCACCGTGACGCCCCGCGCCCGGAGCCGTACCAACGAATCGGGCAGATGGTCCGCGCAGAGGTTCTCCGCGACCGCCTCCACCCACTCGACGCCCTCCAGCGCCTCCACCGCGTCCGCGATCTCCGGACGCCAGCCGATCCCGACCCCGAGCCTCATGGCGCTCCCCCCTTCCCGGGCGATCCGGTCGCTGCCCTCGGACGCGCTGCCCTCGGATTCGGCGCCCCTGGATTCGACGCCCCTGGATTCGGCGCCCCCGGATTCGTTGCCCGTGGAGAGGTGATGACCCCGGCGCGACGCGGCGAACCCGAACGGAGAGACGTTCAGAGCAGGATTTGAGGTTGCGGGGGACGGAGGGGGGTGGTGACGCGATCGTGCCCCCGCTCCCGCTCCGCGAGTCGCTGCCCCCCTCGGGCCGGCCCGTGCCGGCACGGGCCGGTACGGTGCGCCGTCAGCCGGCCGTGGGCATGGCCCTGCGCAGTGCCGCGTCGAGATCTTCGGCGAGCTCCTCGTTGCTCTTCGACTGCCCTTCGCCGAAGAGCGGCGCGAGCTCGGTGCGCACCGCTTGCGTGAAGGCGCCGTAGTACGGGGTCCGTGGACGCAGCGCGGCGCCGCGGAGAGCGGCCAGGAGCGTGCCGGAGGCGTAGGCGGGCCGGCCCTGCCGGTCGCGCGGCATGCGGTCGGCGCTCTCACCGGAGCCGGCCGGGGACGTCGGGGTCTGGTTGCGTTCCGGGCAGGTGAGCTTGCCCTCGTACGCGGACGTCCTGGTCGCCGCGAACCCGGCGTGCAGCAGGCGGCATTGGCTGTTCTTGCCGGTGAGGAAGCGGATGAGGTCCTGGGCCGCCCCGGCATGCGGAGAGTCGCGCGTCACCGCGAGGTTCTGGCCGCCGAGCACCGCCTTGCCCGGCAGAGGGATGACCTGGAGCTGGGATGCGTCGAACGTCTGGCTCAACGCGCCGTAGGCGTAGGGCCAGTGACGCAGGAAGGCCGTCTTTCCGGCGGCGAAGTCCGCGAGCGACCCGGCCTCGTCCGCCTTGTACGTCAGGGTCAGCGCACGGGCGGTTCTGGTGCGCAGATCGCTGATGCCGCTGAGCAGCTTCTCCTTGGTCCCCGTGTAGCGGCCCGCGTCGTCCGTGAGCGCGGCTCCGTCGTCGCGGGACGACGCGAACGCCTCGACGGCGTTGACCGTACGGCCCTCGTAGTCCTTGAGCTGAGTGGTCCAGCCGGCCTTGTACTTCGGGGGCATCTCCGCCCTGTCGACGTCGTTGATCACTTTCTCGAGATCGCTCCAGGTCTTCACCTTTCCCTTCAGGTCGGCGTCGTCCGGGTCCGCCATCTTCAGATAGTCGGGCCGGTAGTAGAGGAGGCCGACGTCGCTGTTGAACGGTACGGAGTACACGTCCCCGTCCCAGCGCGCCGTGCGTGCGACGGAATCGATCACGTCGTCGTCGAGCAGGTCGTCGCTCAGGGGCCGGACGAGACCGGCCGCGGCGAACTCCGGTACCCAGGTGACGTCGAGATTGACCACGTCGTAGTCCGCGCTGCCCGACTGCAGCGCGCCGAGCAGCTGACTGCGCTGCTGATCGGCCGAACCCGACAGTTCGACGAGGTGGGCCCGGTAGGCGCCCGCGCCGTTCGCCGCCCTCTGCTGGGCGTTCCAGTCGTCTATCAACTGCTGCCGGACACCGCCCTTGCCGGTGACGTCCCGCCCGCTCGCGACGAAGATGTCGCGGGACCCGCTGCCGTCGGACGCGGGGACGGTACCCTGCCCGCCGCCATCGGCCTCGTCCCCGCCGCCGGTGCATCCGGCCGTCAGGAGAGAGAGCGTGAGCAGCACGGCGGGCCACGGTGTCCGTGCGCGGAAGCGTCGCCGGGGTGCCGTCCGGGGCCCGGGGCGGGGTGAGGTCATCGCTGGTCTCCCGATCCGGTTCTGGCGACCTCGTCCTGCAGCGCGGGCACGAGATCGCTCCGGTTGGCGTCCAGGCACCGCCCTCCGCTGGCGACCGCGATGAGCTCGTTGGGCTTTCCCGGGTCGCACGTGCCCTGCTGCACCGACACGACGACTACGGGGATCTTCCGCTCGCCCGCCGACTTCAGCAGCTCGGCCAGCCGCCCGCCCTCGGTCAGTTTGTCCTTCTCCTCGTCGTCCGTGAGGTAGACGATCAGCTGCGGATGCTGGTCGCCGGTGTCCTGGTCCGCCATGAAGTTCCAGGCGTCTTTCAGGGCCTTGTACGGATCGGCCTCGACGTCCTCGACCTTGGCGTGCTTGTCGATCGTCGACTCCGCGGCCGCGTTCGAGTGCCGCCCGAACGTGAGCAGATCCGTGTGCGAGGTGCCGTCCTTCTTCTCGCCGACCGACCAGACGCCGTACGTGTCGTTGACGCCGAGGCCGCGAAGCGACTGCTTCAGGATGCCCGGGGCGCCGCTCGGTCCGTGCCACTTGTCGCCCATCGAGCCGGAGCTGTCCAGCAGGAACAGCACACTGCCAGGGCCGTTCGCGCTGCGGTACGTGCGGAGTGCGCGGTCCAGGGTGTCGCCGCTCGCCGCTCCCGCGAGCGGACCCGTGTCGGCGAGCGTGCCCGCGGCGGGTTTCACGGCCCAGGCGGCCGCCGCACCCGCACCGCCGCCCGCGGGCGCCCGGAAGCCGTCCTCGCGGAAGACGTCGGCACCGCCCTTTCCGACGAGCCACTTCCGGAAGCCGTCCGCGGCCTCGTTCCTGGCGTCCCGGTCCCGCTGCGCGTTCTGCCAGGTCACCCGGACGTAGGTGAGGTCGAGCCCCGGCACGTCGTCCGGGTACTGCGCCACGCGCTCGGCACGGCTCCCCGACTCGCATCCGCCACCGGTCGTGAAGAGGTGCTCGGGAACGAGCACCGCCGTACGGTCGTCCACCTCGTCCATCTCGGCCAAGTCGCACAGCAGATCGTTCGCGGTGGGCGCGGGCGGCCCGGGATACGCGACGGTCTTCTCTGCGTCCCTGCCCGATGCCGTCGCGTAGAGCCCGCTCGACGCCAGCAGGGCGGCCTCCGCGAACTCCGGGTCGGCCCGGCGCACCTGCGCCCGGGGATACGTCGACCGGAGCCCCCCGACCAGGTCGGCGAGCTTCCGGCCGTCACGCTGCGACAGGACCTTGGTGAAGCTCTTGGGCACGGCGAGGACGATCGGCGAGGAGGCCAGCGGCTGGAGGTCACCCATCGACGCGTAGGCCGGACCGGCCCCGGAGCTCGCCCGTTCCACGTCGGCCGAGACGGCCGGAATCCAGATGTCCGGCTGGGCCCCGATGTCGCGCTGCGGATTGATGTCACCGGTCGCGGGCTGCTGCCAGGCCCCGGTGTCGTCCCGGAACGCCGCCACGACGTCGGCGGCGCCCGCGCTGTACGTGGTGATGCCGCTGCGCCGGCAGCCGTCGCCCGTACGGTTGGCGTCGGACGCCATGTAGGCCGTGGCAGCCTTGTCCACCGTCGTCTCGATGTCGGGGTCGGTCAGCAGCCTCAGCTCCAGAGGCGGCGCGCAGCGCACCGGGGCGCCGAGCCCGGGCAGGATCCAGACGCCACAGCCGAGGAGCACCAGGACGGCAGCGGCGGCGGCGACGACGGCGGCCCGTCTTCTGCGCCACCAGGGCTGCGGCCGGTCCTCATCGACAGGGGGGAGATCGGTGGCCAGCAGGACGTCCACACCGGAGGTCGCGGGCCTGCTCTGCGGCTCCCACGGCTCGGGGCGCTCCGTCTTGTAGTGCTCGGTCATGTAAGCCCTGAGCTCTTCGGAGAGCGCGTGGAACCCGACGTCGCCGCCCTGCCCGGCCACGCCGCCCCTCAGTATCCGAAGGAGCTGCTCCGTGAAGGGCGTGGGCCGGGTGCCGGGACCCGAACTGATCAGGTTGTTCGCCTGCACGCTCATCAACTGGGAGACGCGCTGCTTCTCGCGGCGGGCCTCCCAGACGAGGGCGGCGTTTCCCGCGTGGCAGCAGTCGAGGATGACGACGATCTGCTCGGCCGGGCTGCTCACCAGGGTGCCGAGTATCTGGCTCCACGACTGGGACCCCTGGAACACGGCGGCGGAGCCGGCGACGACGCGCGCGTTGCGCATCTGGAGCCAGAGTTCGTCCGCGGCCGCGGGGACGGCGCCGTGGCCGGCGAAGTAGAACAACAGCAGCCCCCGGGCCGACTGCACCGCGTCGTTGAGCGCGCGGGTGAAATCGTCGACGCCCTCGGGCCTGCACACCGTGATCTCGCCCGGCTCGAAGAGCTTCCCGGTACGCAGCACCTCCGACAGCTGCGTCAGGTTGTGGCTCACGGCCTGCAGGTCACGCGGCTGTATCTCCTGGTACTCGGGCACACCGACGAGTAGCGCCCGATTCGCCCTCCCCCGTGGGTCGAACCGCTGTGGCACCGGGTTAGCCCTCGCTGTCCGGCGCCTCGGGGCCGCGGTCCGGTGCGTCCGCGCGGCCGTCCGGCGGCGCGTGCGGGGTGATCTCGGGGACGGGCGGAGTTCCCTGCTCCACCGAACGGCGGTTCTCCCGCCAGGCCTTGACCCCGGACTCGGTCGCGGCCAGCACCCTCTCGAAGAGTCCGGGCGTCACAGCGCCGATCAGGACCAGCACGATGTCCATCCCCGCGCCCATGGTCGCGCCCGCGTCGCGGGCGTCGACGGCTCTGGGACGCTCATGGATGCGGATGGTGTTGTCGTTGACCCAGAGCTCCAGGCTGCGTTCGCGTTCCAGCCACTTCTTCAGCGCGGCCACATCGACGTCGTCGGCCGTGTCTCCGAGAAGCGCGACGCGGATCGAGCTGTGTCCCCCGCGCTCTTCATCTGTCATAACTCCTCATGATGTCACGGGAGTTACGGCTCATATGCGGCTGCCGTCATCTGTTGTGACCACTCTGTGACAGATCCGGGGGACGGGGACGGGGACGGCGTCGGCCGCGAGGTTCCGACGCTCGCGCCGTCGAGCCCTCCGACGGTCCGCTTGAAACCAAAGCCGATCCATCGGCACCGAGATCGATGGCTCGGACCGGTTCACCGCCTGATGCGTGTGTGCAGGGCAAGCGCGCCGGCAAGGGCGAGTACGCCCGATCCGAGCAGTGCGAGCGTGCCTCGCGAGCTGATCACGCGGTGAGAGCCGACGGCCAGTACGGAGCGCCGTGCCTGGATGGACAGCGCACTTCCGGTGCTCTGAATGGACCCCAGCGAAACGAGGGACATGGCAGAGCCGATCGAGCCGACCGACAGGGAAGAGCCGATGGACCCGACGGACAGGGCGCTGCCGACCGAACCGATGGACAGCACGGACCCGACGGAGCCGATGGACAGGAACGAGTCCGTCGACCACAGGGAGAGCGAGGAACCCCCGACGGTGCGGGAGGAAATAGGCGCCATGAGGGCCATCATGCCGCGAGAGGGGCCGGCGTACCCAGTGACAACAACCATGTCGGCCTCCCGCTGGTGACGGGCGGAGTGCCGATCCGATGGCAACACGCCTGCTTCGCCGCCGCCGGACACCATGTCCTACCGCCCACGCGGGTTCACGACGGACGAGGGGAAGGGCGGGCGCAGCGGTCCGCCTCGACCACGACGCCCAGGTCGTCGTCGACCGGCTCCTGCACACCCACCCCGACAGTGCAGTCAGCCGGGAGCAGCGATCCCGGCGCCCCGCACCACGGTCAGCCCGCCGTACGTGCCCGGAGCGCCGGGTGGTCCGCGATCACCGTGCAGGAACCGGGGGCGATCTCGGTGAAACCGGCGTCCCGCACCACGGGCAGACCGCTCACGGTGAGGCGGCGCCAGGTCTCCGCGTCCGGGGTGGCCACCGAGAGCGGGAAGCCCGCCTCCTGCCACGCCTTGCGCTCCGTGTCCGTCAGCTCCCACCAGGCGAGCTGCGCACCGTGACCGGCCTGCGCCATCGTCTTGCCCGCGGACATGTCGAGCTCCGGGTTGAGCCAGAGGACGGGGCCGGTGGTGTCCGGTGCGGCCGGCGGCGCGGGGTCGTCCAGGTCCGTGCCCGAGACCTGGAGCTTCGCCAGCTCCTTGGGCCAGCCGTCCAGCGGGACCGGCGGGTAGACGCGCACCTCGGCGGCGTCCCCGGTGACCGTGATCCCGGGCAGCGTGCACGCCTTGCGCCACTCCGCGCCCCGGGCCCGCCGCACCACCTTGCGTATCCGGGCGTCCTGCCAGTCCCGCATCGC
Organism: Streptomyces sp. NPDC001493; assembly: GCF_053597235.1. NCBI lineage: Bacteria > Bacillati > Actinomycetota > Actinomycetes > Kitasatosporales > Streptomycetaceae > Streptomyces > Streptomyces sp. NPDC001493. The sequence goes on along the minus strand of NZ_JBSFHV010000009.1, from coordinate 201,031 downwards.
CTGCGCCCACTCGCCCTCACCGAGGGCGCGGTCGTCGGCCAGGATGGTGAGCACCGCACGCGCCGCCGTCCGGAGCGCGTCCGTGCGGGCCGGCGGGTCGGTCTTCTCGATGTGCACCACGAGCGGCAGCACGAACTGCGGCGCTTCGTCGCGCGGGGTCGGCTCGGTCCGGAACGGGCTGTCCGCCGGAAGCGGTCCGGCGGGCTCGACCGGGGAAGCCGGGGAGACCGACGCGGCCGGGGTAGCCGGGGAGGTCACGGCCGGGGCCGTCGCGGGGATGTCGTCGCTGCTCACGGAACCAGTCTGCCAGGCGCCTCGGACAGGCCGGTATCCCGTCCGGGCGGTGGGCCCCTTGGCTTCGCGGGCCGTTCCCCGCGAGGATGCGGCGCATGAAGAGCGATCTGTTTTCCAGTGAGCACATGGCCCAGCAGGCCACCGTCCCCGGCATGACGCTGCAGAACGCCAAGTCGGTCAAGTACGCGGTCGACGGGGAGATGCACGCCCGGCAGGGATCGATGATCGCTTTCCGCGGCAACCTGCAGTTCGAGCGGAAGGGCCAGGGGATAGGCGGCATGCTCAAGCGGGCCGTCACCGGCGAGGGGCTGCCGCTGATGGCGGTCCGGGGGCAGGGCGAGGCGTGGTTCGCGCACGAGGCGCAGAACTGTTTCATCGTCGAGATCGAGCAGGGCGACGTGCTCACCGTCAACGGCCGTAACGTCCTCTGCTTCGACTCCACGCTCGCGTACGAGATCAAGACGGTGAAGGGCGCCGGGATGACCGGCGGGGGCCTCTTCAACAGCGTCTTCAGCGGCCACGGGAAACTGGGCCTGATCTGCGACGGCCACCCGATCGTGATACCCGTCACGCCCCAGGCGCCGGTCTGCGTCGACACGGACGCGGTCGTCGGCTGGAGCGCCCGGCTCACCACCTCGCTGCACCGCTCCCAGAGCTTCGGCTCGATGGTGCGGGGCGGCTCCGGCGAGGCGGTCCAGCTCCGCCTGGACGGCGAGGGCTTCGTCATCGTGCGCCCGAGCGAGCTGAAGCCGGAGAAGACCTCGTCCAGCTGAGCGGGGCGGCCTCCGAGGGCCGTGGCGGGGGAGTGCGGGGCCGTCGTACGCTCGGCACCATGGACGACGACACGTACTGCGCGACCGCCGAACCCGCCGCCCTCGGGCCCGCCGTACCGGCCGACGCGGACGGGCCGTACGCCGCGTGCGTGCTCTGCCAGAAGCCGACGGAGTACCCGGAGTCGACGAAGGGCGCCACCCTCTGCCCGGTCTGCGCCTGGCAGGAGGCCGGGCGGACCGCCTGCTCCGGCTGACCGGGAGCCGCACGAGCGGGGGAAGGCCGGACGGGCGGGGGAAGGCCGGACAGGCGCGGGCGGCCCGGCCCGGGGAGCACCCGGACCCGGCCGCCCGCCGGTCGTACTCCGCCCCGTCAGCTTCCCGGGCTGCCGGCCGCCGGCCGCATCAGCTCCGACACCTTCACGAACCGGTAGCCGCGCGCCCGGAGTTCGGGGACGATCCGGCGTACCGCCTCCTCCGTGGCCGGGGCGGCGCTGCGGGTGCAGTGGAGGACCACCAGCGAGCCGGGTGTCACCCCGTCCAGTACCTGCTGGGCCACCGCGTCCGAATCGGTCGCGAACGCGTCGCCGCCGACCACGTCCCACTGGACCGCCGTCACCTTCTCGGGGGCCAGCGCGCGCAGCGCCTCGTCGTCGTAACAGCCGCCGGGGAAGCGGAAGTACGGGACGACGTTGCGCGCCCCCGCCTTGCGGATGGCGGCGAACGCGCGCTCCACCTCGCCCTTCATGTCCTCCTTCTCCACGGTCGGCAGGCCGTAGCAGGGGGAGGTGAACGCGTAGTGGCTGTAGGAGTGGTTGGCGATCTCGAAGTTCGGGTCGGTACCGATCGCCCGGGCCTGCTCCGGGTACTCCTCCGCCCAGCGGCCGGTCATGAAGACGGTCGACTCGACCTTGAGGCGGCGCAGCAGCGAGATCAGCGGCGGGTTGTCGAACGATTCGCCCGCCGCCGCCCGGTCTCCTTCGTCGGCCGTCATGTCGGCGTCGAAGGTGAGGGCCACGACCTTCTCGCCCGTCAGGGACCGTTTCTCCGGCCGGCGTTCGAAGACCGGGGTGCGGCCCTCGGGGCCCGGCGCGAGGGTGGGCGGCCCGGCGGGCGGGGCCGGGCTCGCGGACGCGGAGGGGGCGGCGCCGTGCTGTGGCCGCGCGGGGGTGGGGTGCCCGCCGGGACTGCCGCATCCGGCGAGCACCCCACTCAGAACAGCCAGGCCGGTGAGGCAGGCAAGGGCGGCCGGAGGCGAGATCTTCCGTGCTGAGACTTTCCGTGGTGAGGTATTCACGCACGGAAAATATCGGACAATATGATTTATATAGGTCAGGTGGTCTGCGCGGCGCTCGGGGCGCCCCGATCGGCCGACGTAACCCCCTCCGGGCCCGACGTAACCCCCTCCGGGGCCGACGTGGCGCCCTCCGGGGCCGACGTGGCGCCCTCCGGGGCCGACGTGGCGCCCTCCGGGATCGGCCCGGCCTCCTCCGCGGGTGCGGGCGGTGTGCCCTCCGTCCCGGGCGGCGTACGCCCCCAGGGCGTGTGGTGGAACAGCAGGTTCAGCAGGAAGGCGGTGAACGCGGCCGCCGTGATGCCGCTGCCGAACACGATCTGGACCCAGGACGGGAACTTCGCGTAGATGCCCTCGGACATCTCCGGCAGCAGTCCGATCCCCAGCGCCACCGCTGCGATCGTCAGGTTCTGGCCCCGGTCCAGATCCACCCGGCGCAGGGTGTTCACGCCGACCATGGTCACCGTGGCGAACAGCACCAGGGCGGCGGCCCCCACCACGGGGCCGGGCAGCGCGGCGACGAATTCGCCGAGCCTCGGGACCAGGCCGAGCGCGACCAGGATGGAGCCCGCGACCGCCGTGACGTACCGGCTGGAGACCCGGGTGAGGCGGATGAGCCCGACGTTCTGCGAGAAGAGGGTGTCCGGGAAGGAGTTCATCGCGCCGCCGAGTACGCCCGACAGCCCGTCCGCCGCGAGGCCGCGTGCCAGGTCCTTGTCCGTGAGGGGCCGTCCGGTCGCCTCGCCCACCGCCAGCATGGTGGCGGTCGACTCGGTGAAGATCACCAGCATCACCACGCACATCGAGACCACGGCGGACACCGGGAACTCGGGGGAGCCGAAGTGGAAGGGGGCCGCCAGCCCCAGCCAGTCCGCGTCCCGGACGCCCGAGAAGTCGGTCAGGTCCAGGGGGACGGCGACGGCCGTGCCGACGACCAGGGCGATCAGGATGCCCAGCTGCCCGGCGAACCCCTTGACGAAGCGGCTGAAGAGCACGATGAAGACGACCACCCCGGCGGCCAGCCCGAGCCGGGTGCCGGACGCGTAGTCGGCGGCCTCCGGGTCGTTGCCGGTGATCAGCCCGGCGGCCACGCCGATCAGCGAGAGGCCGATGACGGTGATGACCACGCCGCTGACGAGGGGCGGGAAGTAGCGGACCAGCCGCGCGAACGGTACGGCCATCAGCAGCCCGAAGAGCCCGGCCGCCAGCATCGATCCGTACACGGCCCGCATGCCGTACTCGCCCTGGATCAGGATCATCGGTGTCACCGACGCGAACGTGGCGCCCGTGACGACCGGCAGCCGCACGCCGAGTACCTTGCCTATGCCGAGGGACTGGATCAACGTGATCACCCCGGCGACCAGCAGGTCCGCGTTGATCAGCAGGCCGATGGTCGAGATGTCGAGCCCGGCGGCGCCGCCGAAGACCAGCGGCACGGTCACGCAGCCGGTGTACATGACGAGCACGTGCTGGAATCCGAAGGCGGCGAGCCTGCCCGGGGAGGGGTGCCGGTCGACCGGATGGACGTCCCTTTCCCTCGGCGGAACCGGTGCGGGATCTGATACGTCCATGTCATGCCCTCCTGTGCAGGCCACTGCGGTGGAGAGCATTGAGCCAGCCGTTGTTTGAGGGCGTGCGGCCGCGTGATTACGCGGGTGTTACGGAGGGAGGGGGCGGTCTCCGGCGCGGGCGCCGGTCCTGGCGGGGCGTCACGGGCCGGCCGGCCAGGCCGCGCGGTGGACGGGCCACCGCCGCCCCGGAGGCCGGGGAGGCGGTGACCCGGGGCCGGACGGGACGTCAGGCGAGGGTGGCCGTCAGGGTGATCGTCGTCCCGGACAGGGCCTGGCTGACCGGGCAGTTGGCCTTGGCGTCCTCGGCGGCCTTGACGAAGCCCGCCTCGTCCAGACCGGGCACCTGGCCCTCGACCGTGAGGTGGATGCCGGTGATGCCGGTGCCGGGCTGGAACGTCACCTCGGCCTTGGTGTTCAGGCTGGTGGGCGGGGTGCCCGCGCCGGCCAGACCGTTGGAGAGAGCCATCGAGAAGCAGCTGGAGTGCGCGGCGGCGATGAGCTCCTCCGGGCTGGTCTTGCCGTTGGCCTGCTCGGCGCGCGAGGGCCAGGAGACGGGGAACTCGCCGACACCGGACGAGTCGAGGGTGACGACACCCTTGCCCTCCAGCAGGTTGCCTTCCCAGACCGTGTGCGCCTGACGCGTGGTAGCCATGGTGAATCCCTTCGGAAAACGGTGTGCGCGGTCGCGCGGGTCCTCGGCACCTCATGTGCCGCGGAACCGGTGAACGACGCGGCCACCCGGAGGAGTCGCGCCGTCACCCCCACGAACCTACTGCGCCATCAGACCGTGTCCGACCATTGCACGTCGGATCGGCGGGCACCGTCCGTCCGGCGGGACCGGTCAGCCGCGGACCAGTCCCTTCGCGTCCCGGGCCAGTGCCGTCAGCCGGGATATGGCCCGGAAGTACTTCTTCCGGTACCCGCCGTTCAGCATCTCCTCGCTGAACAGCCGGTCGAACGGTACGCCCGAGGCGAGGACCGGGATCTCGCGGTCGTACAACCGGTCGGCGAGCACCACCAGACGCAGCGCCGTCGACTGGTCGGGCACCGGCACCACGCCGGTGAGGCAGACCGCGCTCACGTCGTCCGTCATGGCCCCGTACCTGCTGGGGTGCACCTCGGCCAGGTGGCCGAGGAGCGCGGGGAAGTCGTCCAGCGCGGCGCCCGCGGTGGCGTACGCGGCCCTGGTGACCTGCTCGTCGTCGAACGGCGGCGGGGCCTCGGGCAGGCCCCGGTGCCGGTAGTCCTGGCCGTCGATCCGCAGCGGACGGAAGTGCGCGGAGAGCCCCTGGATCTCGCGGAGGAAGTCGGCGGCGGCGAACCGGCCCTCACCGAGCTTGCCCGGCAGCGTGTTGGAGGTCGCCGCCAGCGCGACGCCCGCCTCCACCAGCCTGCTGAGCAGCGAAGAGACCAGTACGGTGTCGCCCGGGTCGTCGAGCTCGAACTCGTCGATGCAGAGCAGCCGGTGCCCGCTCAGGGTCTTCACGGTCTGCTGGAAACCCAGCGCGCCGACGAGGTTCGTCAGTTCCACGAACGTGCCGAACGCCTTCAGCGCCGGTTCGGCGGGGGTGGCGTGCCAGAGGGAGGCGAGCAGATGGGTCTTGCCGACGCCGTACCCGCCGTCGAGGTAGACCCCGCGCGGACCGGCCGGAGCGGCGGGCTTCTTCGCGAACCACCGCCGCCTGCCCTCGCCCGACGCGTACGCCCCGCCGAGACCGGCGGCGAAGGAGCTGAGGACCGTGACGGCCTCGCTCTGGCTCGGCTGGGTCGGATCGGGGACGTACGTCGCGAAACGCACCGAATCGAAGCGCGGCGGCGGCACCATCTCGGCGACCAGGCGATCGGCGGGGACGTGCGGCCGGCGGGCGCACAAGGACAGCGGAGCCGCGCCGGTGAGGGAGTTTTCCCCCGGAGCGGTGGTGGAGGACGACACAACTGTCAACCTTAAGGGCCGTGCCACACTGCCTGACATGCGAAGCCTGTTCCCTGTGACGGACCTGACAGTCACCGCCGCCCCCGCCCCGGCCGGCGCCGAGGACCGCGAGTGGAGTTTCGACGAGCTGGCCGAGGCGTACGCCTACCCGGCCGGCCCGGGGCCCTGGCTGCGCGCCAACATGGTCACCACCCTGGACGGCGCCGCCCAGCACGACGGCCGCTCGCAGGCCATCTCGTCCCCCTCCGACATGCGGATCTTCGGCACCCTGCGGGGCCTCGCCGACGTCGTGATCGCCGGCGCCGAGACGGTACGTACGGAGGGATACCGGCCCGCCCGCGCGCGTGAGGTGTTCGCCGCGCGGCGGGCGGCGGCCGGGCAGTCGCCCGCGCCCGCCGTCGCCGTGGTCAGCGGAAGCCTCGACCTGGACTTCTCGGCTCCGCTCTACACCGAGCCGCTGGTCCCGACGCTGGTGCTCACCGGGTCGGCCGCACCGGCCGACCGGGTCGCCGCGGCCCGGAAGGCGGGGGCTCGCGTGGTGGTCGCCGGTGAGGGCACCCGGGTCGACCCCGCGCGAGCCGTCCGGGAACTGGCCGACCTCGGCCTGACCAGGCAGCTCACGGAGGGCGGGCCCCGCCTGCTGGGCCAGTTCGTCGCGGCGGGGGTGCTCGACGAGCTCTGCCTGACCGTCTCGCCGGTGCTGACGGCGGGCGAGGCGCAGCGGATCGCGGGCGGCCCGTCCGTACCGGTCCCGGAACGCTTCGCCCTGGCGGGGCTGCTGGAGGAGGACGGGTTCCTCTTCACCCGGTACCGCCGCCCCTGAGGCCGTAGGAGAGCAGGCTTCGGCGGTCCGGGGGATCGAGTGAGACTCCGGCCGACTCTTAACGGAATTTCCCGTTCCGCTTGGCTTCCGCTGGGCACACTTAACTCTGCAATCTCCGTGCGATCACGGGGAAGGATGGTTTCAGCAGCCGCCCCCCACGAGGCCGGCCGGATGAAGAAGCGGAAGGGCGCCCGTCGTGTTCACAAGCGTTTTGATGATCGAGAAGCCGCTCACCCCCGAGGACGTCGACTTCGTCACGACCCTCCACGGCGACGAGCGGATCTCGTTCATCGTGCTCATGCAGCCGCGCGGCGACCAGGCCGACGTCCTGCTCCGCGCGATCGACGACGTGGCGCTCGGCGAGCTGCGGGACGCCGCCCGCGAGGGGGACGAGCCCGAGGGGAAGGACGCGCTCGAACCCGCGCGCCTCGCCCTGGAACACTCCCTGCGCACCCTGCGGGCGGCGGGCTCCGAAGCGGTCGGCCAGGTCGTGGAGGACCACCCGCTGGACACCCTCAAGACCGTGGTGGACGACGCTGAGGCCGACGAGGTCATCGTGCTGACCGCCCCGCACTACGTGGAGGAGTTCTTCCACCGCGACTGGGCCTCCCGCGCCCGCCACAAGGTCGGCGTCCCGGTGCTCAAGCTCTTCGCGCACAGCGAATAGGCTGGGCACCGGTGCCGGGCCGACCCGGCACCACGACCGACTTCAGGGAGAGAACACGCATGGCACCCGGTATTCCTGCCGCCATGGAACGGCCGCACTTCATCGGCATCGGCGGCGCCGGAATGTCGGGCATCGCGAAGATCCTCGCCCAGCGGGGCGCCGAGGTGGCGGGCAGCGACGCCAAGGAGTCCGGCACCGCCGAGGCGCTGCGCGCGCTGGGGGCGACCGTCCACATCGGTCACGCCGCGGCCCACCTGGCCTCCGACGCGACCTGCGTGGTCGTCTCCAGCGCCATCCGCGCCGACAACCCGGAACTGGTGCGCGCCGCCGAGCTCTCCGTCCCGGTGGTGCACCGCTCCGACGCGCTCGCCTCGCTGATGACCGGTACCCGCGCCATCGCCGTGGCCGGTACCCACGGCAAGACGACCACCACGTCGATGCTGGCCGTCGCCCTCTCCACGCTGAACCTCGACCCCTCGTACGCCATCGGCGGCGACCTGGAGGGACCGGGCACCAACGCCGCCCACGGCGGCGGTGAGATCTTCGTGGCCGAGGCCGACGAGAGCGACCGCAGCTTCCAGAAGTACGACCCCGAGGTCGCGATCGTCCTCAACGTCGAACTCGACCACCACGCGAACTACGCCTCGATGGAAGAGATCTACGAGTCCTTCGAGAAGTTCGCCGGAAAGATCACCCCCGGCGGCACCCTCGTCGTCGCCGCCGACCAGCCCGGCGCCGTCGAGCTCACCCGGCGGCTGCGCGAGAGCGCCCGGACCGGCCTGACCGACCTGACCGACCTGAACATCGTCACCTACGGCGAGTCCGAGACCGCCGACGTGCGCGTCCACAAGGTCACCCCGCGCGGCCTGACCAGCGAGGTCACGGTCCTGCTCAACGGCAGGTTCCTCACCTTCACGGTCTCCGTGCCCGGCCGCCACTACGCCCACAACGCCGTCGCGGCCCTCGCCGCCGGCGTCGCCCTCGGCATCCCCGCGCACAACCTGGCCTCCGCCCTAGGTGCGTACACCGGGGTCAAGCGCCGCCTCCAGCTCAAGGGCGAGGCCGCGGGCGTCCAGGTCATCGACTCGTACGCCCACCACCCCACCGAGATGACCGCCGACCTGGAGGCCATGCGCGGCGCGGCCGCCGACGCCCGCATCCTCGTCGTCTTCCAGCCCCACCTCTTCTCCCGCACCCAGGAGCTGGGTACGGAGATGGGCCAGGCCCTCGCCCTCGCCGACGCGTCCGTGGTGCTGGACATCTACCCGGCCCGCGAGGACCCGGTCCCCGGCGTCACCAGCGAGCTGATCATCGACGCCGCCCGGGCGGCCGGCGCCGACGTCACCGCCGTGCACGACAAGGCGGACGTCCCGGGGGTCGTCGCGGGAATGGCGAAGCCGGGTGATCTGGTTCTCACCATGGGAGCGGGCGACGTCACCGACCTCGGCCCGCGCATCCTGGACCAGCTGTCGAAGTGAGGGAGCGAGCCACCGTGCCGTACGACATCGAGAAGCCAGACGAGCAGTGGCGGGAAGAGCTCTCCCCGGCCGAGTACGCGGTGCTGCGCCAGGCCGGTACCGAGCCGGCCTTCCGGGGCGAGTACACCGACACCAAGACCGAGGGCGTCTACTCCTGCCGCGCCTGCGGCGCCGAGCTGTTCCGCTCCGACACGAAGTTCGAGTCGCACTGCGGCTGGCCGTCCTTCTACGACCCGAAGGACACCGACGCGGTCGAGCTCATCTCGGACACCAGCCACGGCATGGTCCGCACCGAGGTGCGCTGCGCCCGCTGCGGTTCCCACCTCGGCCACGTCTTCGAGGGTGAGGGGTACGAGACCCCGACCGACCAGCGCTACTGCATCAACTCCATCTCGCTGAAGCTGACGCCGGACGCCTGACGGTCCCGGGCCTGACCGTTGTGACGCCTGACGGTTCCGACGCCTGACGGTTCCTGCGTCCGCGCCCGTCGCCGGGTACGTACGCGAGAAGGGCCGGAGCCCGCGTGGCTCCGGCCCTTCTCCGTACCCGGGGGTCAGTGCCCCCCGGCGAGTTCCCCGCTGAGCCGCTCGTGCAGACGGGCGCTCGGCTCGTTCAGCCCGGTGATCCGGGCGGTCTTGCCCCGCTGGGCGTACCGGGCGGTGATCGCGTCCAGGGCGGCCACCGACGAGGCGTCCCAGACGTGCGCGGCGGACAGGTCGATCACCACCCGCTCCGGGTCGCCCGCGTAGTCGAAGCGGCCCACGAGCTCGTTGGACGAGGCGAAGAAGAGCGCCCCGGTCACCCGGTGGACCACGGTGGTGCCGTCCGGGTCGGTGACGGAGGTGACGTCCGCGACCTGGGCCACCCGCTTGGCGAAGACCACCGTCGCGAGCAGCGATCCCACGACCACGCCGATGGCGAGGTTGTGGGTGGCGACGACGGCCACCACGGTGACCACCATGACGGCGATCTCCCCGGCGGGCATCCGCCGCAGGGTTTTCGGGGCGATGGAGTGCCAGTCGAAGGTGGCGAACGAGACCATCGCCATGACCGCGACCAGGGCGGCCATCGGGATCTCGGAGACGACCGGCCCGAAGACGATGCAGAGCACCATCAGGAACGCGCCGGCGAGGAAGGTCGACAGCCGGGTGCGTGCCCCGGACACCTTCACGTTGATCATCGTCTGGCCGATCATCGCGCAGCCGCCCATGCCGCCGAAGAAGCCGGTGACGATGTTGGCGATGCCCTGGCCGACCGACTCGCGGGTCTTGTCGGAGCGGGTGTCCGTGATCTCGTCGACCAGCTTCGCCGTCATCAGCGACTCCATCAGGCCGACCAGCGCCATCGCGAGCGCGTACGGAGCCACGGTCGTCAGTGTGTGGAGGGTGAACGGTACGTCCGGCAGGCCCGGGACCGGCAGCGACGACGGCAGCTCGCCCCGGTCGCCCACGGTCGGCACCGCGATCCCCGCCGCCACGGTGAAGGCGGTGAGGACCACGATCGACACCAGTGGGGCCGGGACGACCGTGGTGACCTTCGGGAAGAACACCAGCAGCGCCAGACCGGCCACGATCAGGGGGTAGACCGGCCAGGGCACGTCCCGCATCTCGGGGACCTGCGCCATGAAGACCAGGATCGCCAGCGAGTTCACGAAGCCGACCATCACCGAGCGCGGCACGAACCGCATCAGCCGCGCCACCCCCAGCGCCCCCAGGACGATCTGGAAGACCCCCGCGAGGATCACGGCGGCGACCAGGTAGCCGAAGCCGTGCTCACGGTTGAGCGGTGCGACCACCAGGGACACCGCACCGGTGGCGGCGGAGATCATCGCCCGGCGCCCGCCGACCACGGAGATCACCACGGCCATGGTGAAGGCGGAGAACAGGCCGACCGCCGGATCGACCCCGGCGATGACCGAGAACGAGATGGCCTCGGGAATCAGCGCGAGGCCGACCACCAGACCGGCCAGCACCTCGGTGCGCCAGACCTTCGGGTCGCCCAGCCAGTCGGGCTTCAGGGCGCGCAGCCGCCCGGCCGGGGAACCGGCGGAGACGGCGGGGACAGGGGGGACGGTGAAGGGCAAGGCAGCGTGAACCTGTCGTGCTCGGGCACACCACCGGTTCGGGCAGGGCCGAGGGCGTGCGTCGGGGCGCGGAGCGCCGGGACGGCACCTCGCGGTCGGACCCGTGGCCGGGACCGGAAGCGGAGGGGAACGGACGGACCCGGGAAGGGATCGGTTCGGACCGGGGCCGGGGTGCGAGAGGCTCGGGTCGGACCGGCAGCGGCGGGTCCACGGCTCGCGCCCGTCCCGCCTCTCCCCGGCACGGGACCTCCCGGGACCGGACCTCCACCGGGGGCGGCATCGGCCCCGGTGCGGTGGCGCGGGCGCGCGGAGCGTACCTTCACCACGCCGAAAACCCTACCCCGGTGCCGGGGCAGGGTTCGGTGGCGGCCGTCACGCGTTGGCCGCGAGGGGCGCGCTGCCGTCACGGTGGCGGCCGTCACGCGGGGCCGCGAGGGGCCGCTGTCACGTCGGGTCGCGAGGGGCGGCCGCCAGGCGGGCCGCCGGGGGGAGGGGGGCCGGTCAGGCGGCGCGGGCAAGCTCCGCGCGGCCGAAGAGGAGCGCGTACCCCTGGGGGAGCGCGCGGAGCACCCGGGCGAGCTGGTCGGGGCCGGCGAGCTGGGCCACCGTGGTCAGGACGGAGCCCGCGTCCCAGCGGGTGGTCGCGGTGCCCGCGCCGGTCGCCAGGGCGAGCGAGGTGACGAAGTCGCGTCCGGTGAGCGGCGTTTCGGGTCTGCCGGCGAGGAAGACGGCGGCGGCCTCCGCCGGGAGCCGGGACGCCAGGGCCTCCCGCTCGTCACCGGCCAACTGCCCGCCGAGACCGCCCAGTACGAGACGTACCGCTTCTTCGGCCCGTTCCCGGGTCGGGTACGCGCCGTCGTAGCGGACCTTTTCGAGCATCAGGGTGTAGGACATGGCCGGAACGCACTGGGTGGAGTCAGTCGTGTTCTGCATCGTTCGGCAGTCGCCTCTCTCGTCGCAGTGGCCTTCTCGCCCGCGCCGGAGAAGAAACGTACGGAGCCGTGCGCGCGGGGTGCGGGGCTGGTGTTCAGCCGTTACCCCGGCCCGGCCACCTCACACATGCGGGTTCGAAGTGCGGCACGGCCTTCCGTTGACGGGGCGTCGGCCGGTTCACCCGTGGCGCCGCCCCCGGTCCCGCCCCACGGGCTCGTAGAGTCCCGCCATGAGCGACATCGATCTTCTCGCGGGAATTCTGTCCAGGACCGGGGACCTCGTCGAGGGCGTCCGGTCCGACCAGCTCTCCCTGCCGACCACCTGCGAGTCCTACGACGTGGAGGCGCTGCGCAACCACCTCGTGGGCTGGCTCCGGGTCTTCGAGGCCGGGTGCGAGGACCGCGCGTACGAGGGCGACCCGGCGGACCACGTCTGCGGGGACGACCCGGCCGGTGAGTTCCGGGCCGCCGCGGCGGGGCTGGTCGCGGGCTGGCGGACCCACGGATTCGACCGCCAGGTCCGCGTCGTGAAGAGCGAACTGCCCGGCCGGATGGTCTTCGACATGGCGCTGATGGAGTACCTGGGGCACGGCTGGGACCTCGCCGTCGCCACCGGGCAGCCGGTCCCCTTCACCGAGGAGGAGGCCGCCCAGGTGCTGGAACGCGCGCGGGTCACGCTCCCGCCGCAGTTCCGGGGCGAGGGGAAGGCGTTCGGCGAGATCGTGCCGGTCGCCGACGACGCCCCGGCCATGGACCGGTTCGTGGGCTTCCTCGGGCGCGATCCCGGGGCCGCCCCGGCGTCCGCCTGAACCCGGACCGGGTTCGCCGGACCCGTCAGGGGCGTCGTACCTTGCCCGCCAGCCGGCGGCCGATCCGGCCGAGCGGGCCCGCCGGGCGCCGGTTCCAGGAGCGGAACGCCTCCGTCCGGCCGCTGCTGCCGACCCGCCCGACGGCCTCCTCGACCGCCTGGACCCCGGCCGCCGAGAGCTCGCGCACGGCGGGGCGCAGCACCTCGTCCAGCAGGGCGCCGCTGGTACGCGCCCAATGGGCACCCGCGTGCGGATGGGCGCTCCAGGTCAGATAGCAGTCGGCGGCGAACGCGGGGTCGGACCGCAGCCGGGCCAGTACGGGCTCCTCCCGCGCGGCCCTGCCGTAAGCGGCGAGCAGGTCCGGGTCGTCGGTGTGCACGAACGCGTACAGCTCCTCCTCCGGCCGCTCCGGTGCCAGCAGGCGGCGGGCGAGCGCGCCCGACGCGTGCTCCAGGACGCCCGGCTCCACCGGCTCCGCGGCCGGACGCAGCGCGAGCAGCCGTGCCGCCCAGCCCTCCCCTGCCTCGGCCTCGTCCGGCGGCAGCTGCGCCCCGTCCGTGTCGGGGGCGGCTCCTGAGGCCCGCATCGCGCGGGCGAAGTCCAGCAGCAGCAGGGCCCCGCGTTCCCGGCCCAGGATCTGGTGCGGGAAGCCACGCAGCAGATCGTGCGCCAGACCGGCCGCGTCCGCGTCCTCGGCCGCCGCGCCGAGCGCCGCGCCGACCAGGTGCGACCAGGTGCCCGCGCTGCGGTGCGCGTCCGAGGTGGCCGCCTCCAGCAGCATCCGGGCCTCCCCGGCCGTGGGCCCCCGGTCCGCCCAGACGAGTCCCACGGCGGAGCGCAGCACCAACGGCTCGGCGAACGGCGAGATCCCGGCGGTCCGCAGCACCCGGCCGAGCGCGGCACTCCGGTCGTCGCCGCAACTCGCCCTGATCGCCCGCGACTCGGCGCACATCCTCAGGTGCGGCAGTGACTGCGTCCCGGTGAACGGGAGAGGCACCCGCCCCAACAGCCGTTCCATGGCGGCGGGATCGTCCGGCGCGATCCGGTCCAGCGCCACCAGCAGCGCGGTCCGTACGTCGAACTGCTCGTCCAGCAGCTCCAGCAGGGCCGGGCCCCAGGAGAAGTCGGGGGCGGCCGGCAGCGCCGGAGCGATCCGTTCCACGACGGCGGGCAGCAGCTCCGCGCAGTCGACGCCCAGGAGCCGAGCCACCCGGAGGAGCTGGACCGTCCGCGCGATGTCGAAAGCGGTCCCCGCACCGGCCAGTTCGGCGAGGATCTCCGGTGCGAGCGCCTCGGACACGGCCTTGCCCTCGGGGCCCGCGAAGGCGCTCCGGTCGGGGAGCACGAGGGACCCGTTGCCGCCGCGTACCGCCTCGGTCACCAGCATCGCCGCGAGCGGGGCGGTCGTGGCGGCCGGAGACCGTCCGTCCAGCGCGCCGAACAGCCGCCCCACCGCGTCGAATTCGCCGCCGGTACGGTCGTCGAGCCCGGGTGCGGTCAGCGCGTCGACCAGCCTGCGGGTCTGTTCCTCGTCCAGCGCGTACGGCCGCTCGGCCGCCCATTCGGCCGCCGTGGAACGCTCGTCGGGCCCGAGGGCGATACCGGCGCAGAGCGCGGTGACGGCCAACGGCCCCGCGGCGAACGGCTCACCGTGCAACGCGCGTGCCCTGTCGAAGAGTTCGGGCGCCCGGCTGCGCCAGACGCGGGCGGCGGTCTCGGCCCAGGCGTCACCGGACGCCGGGGACGGGCGGCCGTTCGGGGCGCCGCAGACGTGCACCCGGATCTCGGCGGCGTCGAGCAGATGGGCGTCCTCCGGGAGCACCCCGACCACCTGCTGCGGGGCGAGCGAGGGCCGTCGGGAGTACGTGGTGAACGTCAACTGCTCCGCGTGTTCCGGCGGCAGCACCGCCGAGGCCAGCCCGATCCAGCGGGCCACGTCCTCGCTCTGCCGCTCCACGAGCGCCACCGGCGCCGTGGCGCCCGACGCGCTCTCCACCCGTACCCGGCGCAGATCGGCGAAGACGGCGGCGAGCCACGGGCCCCGGGAGACCGCGAAGTCACCGAGGGCCTCACGCTCCAGGCCGGGGTGGGCGTGCGGCGAGGTGAGCGGGTCGGGTATCGCGCCGCTCGGAGTGACGGAAACCCAGCGGGGCGAGCGCCACGCGGTGATCGGCAGCCGGTCGCCCGGCAGGCGCGCACCGGCCGGCAGCAGCACGGCGTGGGTGTGGAACCTGAGGTCACCGGACCCGCCCGGCGCGGCCAACGGCACCCCCCGGGCCAGCAGCCTGCTGCCGTCCGAGAGGTGGGTGAAGCTGAACACCTGAGGCATGGAGCGGAGTTCGGTGTCCGTGGGGAGGAACGGCACGTCCCTCGGAGGCTCGTACCCCAGCAGGGGTTCGATCTCCGAGAGCAGCGCCGTGGGTATCCCGTGGGCGACGGCGGTGAACCGTCCCACCGTCCCCTCGTCCCCCGGAGCGGCCGAGGTGTAGTGCAACTGCGCGAGGCTCATGCCCGGGGCCCTCTTCGTCCTGCGGCGACCGTCCCCGAACCCGCGTGCGCGCAGGCCCGTTCCGGTGACGCGCGGGGCCGGCCGGCGACCGGGGCGGGGAGCGTTCCGCAGTCGCGTGGGGGCGACGCTATCAAGCTCCGGCGGGCGTGCGGAGCGATCCGCCGGCCCGGTTCGCCGGGACCCCGCCGGGCCGGTTCGCCGAGACCCTGCCGGCCCGGTTCGCCGGGACTCTGCCGGGCCGATTCGCCGGGACCCGCCGGGCTGTTCCCTGCCGGGCGCCGAAGGGCGCCGAAGGGCGCGGCCCGGGCGGCCGGGTGCGACTCCGCACGCCCCCGCGTCCTCATGCGGGCTGGAGCAGGTCCCAGCGGTTGCCGTACAGGTCCTCGAAGACCGCGACCGAGCCGTACGCCTCGTGCCTCGGCTCCTCCAGGAACCGCACCCCGGCCGCCGTCATGCGCGCGTGGTCCCCCGCGAAGTCCTCGGTGTGCAGGAAGAAGCCGACCCGCCCGCCCGTCTGCGCCCCGACCGCCGCCCGCTGCTCCCCGTCCTTCGCGCGGGCCAGCAGGAGACCCGTACCCGAGGCCCCGGCGCCGCGCGGCCGGACCACGACCCAGCGTGTTCCGTCGCCCCGGTCGGTGTCCTCGGCGAGTTCGAAGCCGACGGCGTCCCGGTAGAAGGCGATGGCCTCGTCGTAGTCGTGGACGACCAGGGTGGTCAGGGCGATGTGCGGCATCTCGGCTCCTCGGAAGCGGGTGCGTGCGGAACGGTTCCGGTTATACGTAACACTAACGAGCGCGTAGAGCAGCCCGGAGAATGCCCCGCATGGATACGTACGACCTCGCCCCGCTCGCCGCCCGCGCCCGGGCCCTCATCGTCCCCGGCCGGCGCCGGATCCTGGGGATCGCCGGGCCGCCCGGTGCCGGTAAGTCGACCCTCGCCGCCGCTCTGGTCGAGGCGCTCGCGGGCACCGCCGTACTCGTCCCCATGGACGGCTTCCACCTCGCGGGCGCCGAGCTGGAACGGCTCGGACGGGCCGCCCGCAAGGGTGCGCCGGACACCTTCGACGCCGCCGGGTACGCCGCGTTGCTGCGACGGCTGCGCGACCCGGGCGGCGTCGGGGGTACGGACGGTGCCCGGGGCACGGGCAGCGGCACCGGCGACCCGGCGCAAGCGGCGCCCGGGGGCGAGACGGTCTACGCCCCCGCCTTCGACCGGGCCCTTGAGGAGCCGATCGCCGGGTCCGTCGCGGTGGAGCCCGCCACCCCGCTCGTCGTCACCGAGGGGAACTACCTCCTCCACGACGAGGGTCTCTGGGCCCCGGTGCGGGGGCTGCTCGACGAGGTCTGGTATCTGGACATCGATCCGGACGTGCGCGTACGGAGGCTGGTCGACCGGCACGTACGGTTCGGCAGGCCGAGGCCGTACGCGGAGCGGTGGGTGGCGGATTCGGACGAGGTGAACGCCCGGCTGGTCGAAGCCGGACGCGACCGGGCCGACCTGATCGTCCGCCCGCGCCCGCGCCAGGGCTGAGCGGCAGCCGGTCCACGGGCTGCGGCCGACGGCTCAGGAGCGGCAGACGGTTCGCGGGCTGCCGCCGACGGCTCAGGAGCGGCAGGGCTTCTGGGCGGAGAGCCAGGCCGTGGCGGCCTTCAGGGCCTTGTCCGGCCCGCGCGTCTCGGGGACCACGACGTCCGGCGTGAGAGGCCCGTCGTACACACGCCCGGTGCGGTCGGCCTCGCGGGCCACCGTCAGGACGACCATCGCACCGTCGGACAGCCGGAACGGGGAGTTCGCCGTGGGAACCCCCATGGTCGCCTCCCCGAACGTGCGGGTGCCCGGACGCCCCAGGAAGGAGATGACCACGGCCTCTCCTGCGCTCGCGGTCCTGCGGCTCGTCAGGACGGCGACGGGCGGCAGCGGCCGCGCGAGGGGAGCGGCCGGCCCCCAGGTGTCCACGTACGCGCTGGGCGTACCGTCCTGGACGGCCCAGGGTTCCTTCCGGCCGTCCGCGTGGACGGCGGCGCCGGCCTCCCCGTCGCCGAGGATCGGTCCCACGGCGGCGAGCGGTCCCCACATGTCCCCGCCGCTCTCGCCCCGCAGGTCGACGACCCAGCCACAGGCACCCTCGTCGTCGATCCCCGCGACGGTGGAACGCGCCGAGCGGACGTAGGGGGCGGCGACCTCGTCGGAGGAGACCGGAGGCAGCATCAGATAGCCGATGCCACCCGGGAGGCGGCGCCCCTCGGGGAGCATCGTGTCGTCGGCCGACGTGTCCAGAGTCCGAGCGACGTCCTGCGGGTCGAGGAAGGCGCTGTGCCCGTCGCCCAGGTCCCGCAGCGCCTGCCGGATCGGCCCGTACGTCTCGGCGGGCGTCCGCGCCTTCGCCGCACGGGTGAACGCGTCCCGGCGGACCTTCGGCCAGTCCACCTCGGCCTTCACCAGGGAGTGCTTCTCCATCAGGTCCAGGGCGGAGGTGAGATACGCCCTCGCCTCGGGTGCCATGGAGTCCTCCGGCTCGGCACCGCCCCCACCCGTGCATCCGGCCACCATCAGCACAGCCGACACCAGGGCCAGTCGGGCCGGGCCGCGCATCCGTTTTCCTGCCGGAACCCCCACCGCGTACCTCCACCTCGTCCGGCGCCGCACCCCTGCGGTGCCCGGCGCCTCCGCGCGACTCTCCTACGGATCGGCCGGCAGGCGCCACCCCTTACGGCGGGTGGACGCGGCCACGGGACGCGCGGCCCCGCTCCTTCCGGACCCCCGAGCCGTTTTGACCTTCAAGCCGCTTGAGAGCCGAGAATCGCGCCCATGGACGACACCGACGCGCTGATGAGCATCGGCGCCTTCGCCCGCCGGGTGGGCCTGGCTCCGAGCGCCCTGCGCTTCTACGACGACTGCGACGTGCTGCCTCCCGCACACGTCGACGCCGCGACCGGCTACCGCTACTACGCCCCGGCGCAGGAAGCCCGCGCGGTCCTGGTGCGGCGGCTGCGCGAAGCCGGGATGCCGCTCACCGACGCCTCGGTGGTGCTCGGCGGGACCCGCGCGGAAGCCCGCGCCGCACTCGAAGCCCACGCCAGGAGGGCCCGCGAGTCGGCGGAGGAGGCCCGGTCGGCGATCGAGGAGATCCTCCGGGACCTGCCGGGCGGCCCGCCCCGGGCCACGACGCGGATCGGCGGGGCGGAGCTGGCCAGTGCGGTCCGGCAGGTCGTTCCGGCGGTGGCGTCCGGGCCCGCGGCCGAGGAGTTCCCGGTCCTCGGCTGCGTCCTGGTCGAACTCGGGCGCGAGGAAGTGCGGCTCGTCGCCACGGACCGCTACCGGCTGGCGGTCCGCGCCCTGCGGCCCTCCTCCGCCTCCGTCGAGGGGGAAGCGTGCGGGTTCCTGCTCGGCGCGGAGCAGGCGCGGGACCTCGCCGCCTGGGCCGTACGGCTGCCGGACCTCGGGATCGAGGTGGACGCGGAGGGCGTACGGCTGCACGGCGCCGACGGCGAGGTACGCGAGCTGGTGACCGTCGACGGGACCTTCCCCGACTACCGGATGCTGCTGGACGCCCTGCCGCCCGCACCCCACCGGATCATCGCGGACCGGACCGCCCTGCGCGCGGCGGTCGTCGCCCACGCGCACGACGGGCCCGTCACCCTGCGGACCGACGGGCAGCGGCTCACCGTCGCCTTCCGTGGCACGGTCACCGCCGCACCGGCCGCGCTCTGCACCGGGCCGCCCGCGCGCGTCGCCTTCGACCCGGCGGTCCTCCTGGCATCGCTCGACGCGGGCGTCGGCCCCGACGTCCTGCTGGAGGTCTCCGCCCCGGACGGGCCCGTGGTCGTCCGCTCCGCCGACCAGGGCAGCTTCACCACCCTGGTCATGCCCGTCCACGACGTCCCGACCGGGACCTGACCCGCTCGCCCCTCCACTCACACTCACCCCATCCCCATCCCCGGAAGAGGGAGACCATGGACCCCGACAACCCCGTCATCGCGCTCTGCGCCCAGGGCATGCAGGCCGAAGCCGAAGGCCGGGACGCCGACGCCGCACGCCTCTTCGAGCAGGCGTGGGAGAGCGCCGCGGACGACTACGAGGCATGCGTCGCCGCCCACTACCTGGCCCGCCACCAGCCCACGCCCGAACGGACCCTGCACTGGAACCGGGAGTGCCTGCACCGCGCGGACCTGGTCGGCGACGAGCGGGTGGCGGCCTTCTACCCCTCCCTGCACCTCAACATGGCCAAGGCGCACCAGGACCTCGGCGAGCCGGACGAGGCGCGCGACAACTTCCGGCTGGCCGCCGCCCGTATCGGCGCGGTGCCGCCGGGGCCGTACGCCGACTGGGTCAGGGTGGCGGTCGCCGAGGGGCTGCGCACCACCGGGGCGGCCGTACCGCGAGATGCCGACCGCCTCCTGTCCGCCCTGCTCGCCGGGTTCTGTGCGCGCGGCGACCTCAAGGCCCTGGGGCTGATCCTCCCCGCCCACCTCGCGGATCTCGGTACGGAGGAGGACCGGGTGCGGCTCGCCACCGCCCTGCACATGGTGCACGCCGCCCGGTGGCTGCCCGAGGACGAGCAGCGGCTTCTCGGCCGGGCCGTCGGCGCCCTGGCCGCTCCCGCCTGACGCGCGGGACCTTCCCGTTCAGCTCCGCGCGTCGGGACCGTCGGCGGTCGCGCCCGGCACCTCGCGTTCGAAGCGGCCGATGGAGACCGTGACCGCCATCCCCGCCCGCGCGTAGAGGAGGTGCGCGCCCGTCAGGCTCTCGCTGTCGACGTCCAGCCCCACCGAGGAGGCACCGCGCCCGGCGAACAGCGCGAAGGAGGCGAGCAGCAGGGACCGCCCGATCCCGAGGCGACGGTCCTCCCGCCGCACCGCCAACTGGCCCACCTCGCCAGCCGGTTCGCCCTGGACGTCGCGGAACCGGCAGAGCGCCGCCCCCGCGATCCGGCCCTCGCGCTCCGCGAGGAGCCAGAGCGACGGGTCGAAGCCGTCGTACAGCAGGTCGTCGGCCCAGACGTCGTACGGGCGGGGCCCGGCGCCCCAGCGGTCGCCGAACGCGTCCTCGACGCAGGCGTGCACCGCCCGCAGTTCCTCGGCGCTCCCGGTGCACGCCCGCAGCGTGACCCCGTCCGCCCACACCGGCGCGGCGAGCGGCCCGTCCAGCGCGATCGCCATCCGCTGGTGGACCCGTGTCCGGCGGTAGCCGCGCGAGCGCAGCAGCCGTTCCGAAGCACCGCCGAGGTAGACGTAGTTGACCAGCGAAAGCGTCCGGCCGGCGCCGGCCGCCAGCTCGGCGGCCCGGGTCTCCGCCAGCTCCAGCAGCCGGGTGCCGACGCCCACGCCCTCGTGGCCGGGATGCGTGTACGCGTCGGCGTGGGCGCGGCCCTCGCCGGGCTCAGCGGCCAGGTGCCCGTACCCCGCGATCTCCCCGCCCGGAGCGGCCGCGATCCAGGTGTCCCGCTCCCGGTCCAGACGCGACCAGATCCGCAGGTACTCGTCGACGGTCTGGGCCGCCGCCGTGGCGTCTCCGGCCCGGCCCGCGGCGTTCACGGTGGCGAGGATCGCCGGAAGGTCGGATTCGAGGGGCGTGCGTATCTCGTATCCCGGCTGCATGGGGTCCTCGCTATGGTGCTGGTGGGCGTGCCGGGTGCCGGGCACGCGCCCCGTAGGGAACCAGGAAGTGCGGGGGCCCGGCAAGTTGTTTTCGATCATGACTGGCCCGGTCCGTCCGGGCCCTCGGGCACCCGGCGCCCCGCCACGCCCGCCCGGCGCTCGCGTCCCGCGGCGGGCGGCGGCAGGATGCTCCGTGCGGCGCGCGCAGTGGTGCGCCGCCACCGGCAGCCGTCCCGGCAGCACCTCTGGAGGCCCCCGCATGACCAGCCCGAACCCGCCCGAGCCCTTCACCGCCGACGTCTACCGGGCCCGGATGGCCCGTGCGGCCGACTCCGCCGCCGAGGCCGGGCTCGCCGGTGTCCTGGTGGCGCCCGGACCGGATCTCGTCCACCTGACCGGCTACCAGCCCGTCAGCACCGAGCGCCTCACCCTTCTCGTGCTGACCCCCGGCCAGGAACCGGTGCTGGTCGTACCGACCCTGGAGGCTCCCGACGCCGAGGCGGCGATCGGCGCCCCCGCCCTCTCGCTGCGCGACTGGACCGACGCCAGGAATCCGTACGAGGTGACCGCCCCCCTCCTCGACACCGCCGGCCGGTACGGGATCAGCGACAACGCCTGGGCCATGCACCTGCTCGGGCTCCAGCAGCTGCTGCCCGGCACCTCCTACGCCTCGCTCACCCAGGTGCTGCCGATGCTGCGGGCGGTCAAGGACGCGGCGGAGCTGGAGCGGCTCGCGGCGGCGGGCGCGGCGGCCGACGCCACGTACGAGGAGATCCTGAAGGTCCCCTTCGCCGGGCGGCGGGAGACCGAGGTCTCGGCGGACCTGGCGGAGCTGCTGATCGGATTCGGTCATTCCCAGGTGGACTTCGCCATCGTCGGCTCCGGCCCGAACGGCGCGAACCCCCACCACGAGGCGGGGGAGCGGGTCATCGAGCACGGCGACATGGTGGTCCTCGACTTCGGCGGCCTGCGGTACGGCTACGGCTCCGACACCTCCCGTACGGTCCACGTCGGCGAGCCCACCGCCGAGGAGCAGCGGGTCCACGACGTGGTGCGCGAGGCCCAGGCGGCGGGGTGCGCGGCCGTGCGGCCCGGGGCCGCCTGCCAGGACGTCGACCGGGCGGCGCGCGCGGTCATCACCGAGTTCGGCTACGGCGACCGGTTCATCCACCGCACCGGCCACGGCATCGGCGTCACCACCCACGAACCGCCCTACATGATCGAGGGCGAGGAGCAGCCGCTGGTGCCGGGGATGTGCTTCTCCGTGGAGCCGGGGATCTACCTCCCGGGGCGGTTCGGGGTGCGGATCGAGGACATCGTGACCGTCACCGAGGACGGCGGCAGGCGGCTCAACTCCACCGCCCGCGAGCTGGCGATCGTCGGTTAGGTGGTGTCCGGCGGATCATGACCGGGGTCGCCCTCGATCCGCCGGACACCACCTGGGGCACGAGCGACCCGGACACTCGGGGTCACCCGTCCGCGAGCACCACGCACGACTCGGCGGGCAGCCGCAGCAGTCCGTCCGCACCCGGCGCCTCCACCGGCTCCCAGGCCGCCAGTACTCGTCCGGTACCGGCCCGGTTCCGCCCGCCGCCCAGCGGGACGGTGGCGGGCCGGCCGGACAGGTTGACCGCGATCCGCACGTCGCCCCGGCGCAGCACGAGCCACCGGGCCTCCTCGTCGAAGGCGACCTTCACCGCGGCGAGGTCCGGATCGTGCAGGTCGGGCACGGCCCGGCGGAGCGCGATCAGCTCCCTGTACCAGGCGTGCAGCCGGTCGTGCGGTGCGCGCTCCGGTTCGCTCCAGTCCAGGCAGGACCGCTCCCGGGTCGCCGGGTCCTGCGGGTCCGGGATGTCCTCCTCGGCCCAGCCGTGCGCCCCGAACTCCCGCCGCCTGCCGTTGCGTACCGCCTCGGCCAGCTCCGGGTCGGTGTGGTCGGTGAAGAACTGCCACGGGGTCCGCGCCCCCCACTCCTCGCCCATGAAGAGCATCGGGGTGAACGGGCCGGTCAGCACCAGTGCCGCCGCGCACGCCTGGAGGCCGGGGGAGAGGGAGGAGGCGAGCCGGTCGCCGAGGGCCCGGTTGCCGATCTGGTCGTGGGTCTGCGCGTAGCCGACGAACCGGTGGGCGGGGGTGCGGGTGACGTCGACGGGGCGGCCGTGCGACCGCCCCCGGAAGCTCGAGTACGTGCCGTCGTGGAAGAAGGCCCGGGTCACCGTCTTGGCCAGCGCGGCCAGCGGCGCGGCGGCGAAGTCCGCGTAGTAGCCCTGCGCCTCGCCCGTGAGGGCGGTGTGCAGGGCGTGGTGGAAGTCGTCGTTCCACTGCGCGTGCAGCCCCAGCCCGCCCGCCGCGCGCGGGGCCGTCGTACGCGGGTCGCAGAGGTCGGACTCGGCGATCAGCGTCAGCGGCCTGCCCACCTGGGCGGCCAGCGCGTCCACCCCGGCCGCCAGCTCCTCCAGGAAGGTCAGCGCCCGGGTGTCGGCGAGCGCGTGCACCGCGTCCAGCCGCAGCCCGTCGAGCCGGTAGTCGCGCAGCCAGGCCAGCGCACTGCCCAGCAGATACGCCCGCACCTCGTCGGACCCGGGGGCGTCCAGGTTGACCGCGGCGCCCCACGGGGTGTGGTGCGTCTCGGTGAAGTACGGGCCGAAGGCGGGGAGGTAGTTGCCGGACGGCCCCAGGTGGTTGTGGACGACGTCCAGCAGCACCGCGAGCCCCAGCCCGTGCGCGGTGTCCACGAACCGCTTCAGCCCCGCCGGGCCCCCGTACGGCTCGTGGACGGCCCAGAGCGACACGCCCTCGTACCCCCAGCCGTGGGCGCCGGGGAACGGGCAGACCGGCATCAACGACACGTGCGTGACGCCCAGTTCCGCCAGATGGCCCAGCCGGAGCGCCGCCGCGTCGAAGGTGCCCTCACCGGTGTACGTACCGACGTGGAGCTCGTACAGCACGCCGCCCGGCAGCGCGCGCCCCCGCCAGTCGCTCCGCCAGGCGTACGCGTCCTGGCCGACCACCGCGCTCAGACCGTCCGGACCGTCCGGCTGGCGCCGGGAGCGCGGGTCGGGGAGCAGCGGCCCCCCGTCCACCGAGAAGCCGTACCGGTCGCCGTCGGCCGCGTCCGCCTCGGCCGTCCACCAGCCCGCACGGGACCCGTCACGCCCCATCGCCAGCCGGTCGCCCGACAGCTGGAGTCCGACCGACCCGGCCCCGGGGGCCCACACCTCGAACCTCATCCGCCACTCCCCGTCCGTCATGTGTCAGTGATTCGTATGAAAAGCCGGAAGCGCCGGAGGGAAGTCCGGACCAGCTTTCATGATCGGCTGAAGTCGCACGCCCCGCCCGGAATACTGGACCGGTTCCGCCGGGGCGTGTTTCAGGGGCGACCGAGGAGATGTCCCGTGTTCCGTGCATCCGCGCACAGGAGTACGGATCACCCCTTAAGGTCTGCTCTGATCATTGCCCTGCCCGATCCTGCTCATACGTACGCCGACGTACGGCTGATGGAGGCCGAAATGACCGTGCCGAAGTTCCCGCCCGGCTTCCTCTGGGGAGCCTCCGCCTCCGCGTTCCAGACCGAGGGAGCCGTCGAGGCCGACGGCAAGGGCCTCTCCGGCTGGGACGCCTTCGCCGCCGTGCCCGGCCGCATCAAGGACGGCACCGACACCACCCGGGGGACCGGGTTCCACGAGCACTGGCGCGAGGACATCGGCCTGCTCGCCGGGCTCGGCGCCGACGCCTTCCGCTTCTCCATCAGCTGGCCCCGCGTGGTGCCCGGCGGAAGCGGCGCCGTCAACCCGGCCGGACTCGACTTCTACGACCGGCTCGTCGACGAACTCTGCGCCCGGGGCATCGCCCCCGCCCCCACGCTCTACCACTGGGACACTCCGCTGCCGCTGGAGGAGGAGGGCGGCTGGCTCAACCGCGACACCGCCTACCGTTTCGCCGAGTACGCGGGCATCGTCGCCGAACGGCTCGCCGACCGCGTCCCCATGTGGATCACCATCAACGAGCCCGCCGAGGTCACCCTGCTGGGCTACGCCCTCGGCCAGCACGCGCCCGGCCGTGCCCTCCTCTTCGACGCCCTGCCCGCCGCCCACCACCAGCTCCTCGCCCACGGACTGGCCGTCCGGGCGCTGCGCGCCGCCGGAGCCTCCAACATCGGCATCGCCGTCTCGCACAGCCCCGTCTGGACGGCCGGCGACTCGGACGAGGACCGGGACGCGGCCTCGCTCTACGACAGCCTCACCAACTGGCTCTTCGCCGACCCGCTGCTCGCCGGCCGCTACCCCGACGAGGGATTCGCCGCGCTGATGCCGGGCCCGGTCGCCGACGACCTGAAGACCATCTCCACCCCGCTGGACTGGTACGGCGTCAACTACTACAACCCCACCCTCGTCGGCGCTCCCCGCCCCGAAGCCCTCGACTCCTTCGCCGGGTTCGAGATCCCCGCCGAACTCCCCTTCGGAATCCGGGAGATCGAGGGATACGAGAAGACGGACTTCGGCTGGCCCGTCGTCCCGGACGGCTTGCGTGAAACCCTCGTCCAGCTCCGCGACCGCTACGGCGACCGGCTGCCGCCGCTCTACATCACCGAGAACGGCTGCGCGGTGGACGACGCGGTCAGCGACGCCCGTCGAATCGCCTTCCTGGAAGGCCACTTGGGGGCGCTGCACCGGGCGATCGGTGAAGGCGTCGACGTGCGCGGCTACTTCACCTGGTCGCTCACCGACAACGTCGAGTGGACCGAGGGCGCCAGCAAGCGCTTCGGGCTCGTCCACATCGACTACGAGACCCTGCGCCGGACCCCCAAGGAGTCCTACGCCTGGTACCGCGAGGTCATCCGGGCCCAGCGCGCGCCGGCCGGAACCGCTCCGGCGGAACCCGTTCCGGCGGAACAGGGTTCGCCAGGGATGGAGATCATCGGACAGCAGGCCGCCGGCGCCGCGGAACAGGCCGGAACCGAGACCGCCGTACGACCGCTCTGACCCGGGCGGGGGGTGGGCGGGACTTCCCGACCGGGCCCCGGTGACCGATACTTCGCGCCATGGTTGCTCAATG
The DNA here is from genome assembly GCF_053597235.1 of Streptomyces sp. NPDC001493. Classification (NCBI taxonomy): domain Bacteria; kingdom Bacillati; phylum Actinomycetota; class Actinomycetes; order Kitasatosporales; family Streptomycetaceae; genus Streptomyces; species Streptomyces sp. NPDC001493. The sequence continues at coordinate 175,216 of NZ_JBSFHV010000009.1, read as the reverse complement.
GTGGACCCAGGCCGGCCTGGGGATATTCGTGCACTGGACGCCCGCGTCGGTCCCCGGCTGGGCCCCGCCCTACACCGCGCCCGCCGAACTCCCGTCGGCCGGGCGGGCCGCCCCGCTCGCCTGGACCTCGTACGCCGAGTGGTACGAGAACGGGCTCCGTTTCCCCGGCAGCCCGGTCTCCGCCCACCACCGGGCCACGTACGGCGACAAGCCGTACACGGACTTCGGCCGGGAGTTCGAGGACGGGCTGGCGGGCTGGGACCCCGCCGCGTGGGCACGCGCCTTCCGCGCAGCCGGAGCCCGCTACGCCGTCCTGGTCACCAAACACCACGACGGCTACTGCCTCTGGCCCTCCGAGGTGCGCAACCCGAACCGGGCCGGCTGGCACACCGCCCGTGACGTGGTGGGCGAGTTCGCGGAAGCGGTCCGGGCCGAGGGGCTGCGCTTCGGGGTGTACTACTCCGGCGGGCTCGACTGGACCTTCGACAGCCGCCCGGTCGGCACCGCCGCCGACATGCTCGCCTCCGTACCGCGCGGCGCGTACCCCGCCTACGCCGACGCCCAACTGCGGGAACTCGTCAAGCGATACCGTCCGGACATCCTCTGGAACGACATCGCCTGGCCGGCCGGCACCCCCGAGATCCGCCGGCTGATCGAGTTCTACCGCTTCACCGTCCCGCACGGCGTGGTCAACGACCGGCTGCTGCCGCGCTCGCCGCTCTGGCGCACCTTCGCCCTCCCGGGCGCCGGGGCGCTGTACGACCGATGGGAGCGGCGGACGGTCGCCCAGGACGAGGGGTTCGTCCCGCGCAAGCCGCCGTACTACGACTTCCGCACACCGGAGTTCGCCCGCTACACGGGCCCCGACCCGTACGAGATCACCCGCGGCATCGACCACAGCTTCGGCTACAACCGCAACTCCCCGCCCGACGCCTTCCTCGGCCGCGACACCCTCGGCGCACTGGTCCGGGAGACCGCGGCCGACGGCGGCAACCTGCTGCTCAACGTCGGACCGCGCGGCGAGGACGCCGCCATCCCCGACGAGCAACTGCTGCGGCTGGAATGGCTCGCGCAGGACCGGACGGCGGAAGCGGAGACGGCCGGCTGATCACGGGGCGGGTGGCCGGTCCCGGTTCAGTCCCAGACCATGTTGAGCGCCCGCTCGAAGTTGACGTACCCCAGCCGCCGGAACGCCCCGGCCATCGGCTGGTTGCCGAGGTCCGTGGCGGCCCGGACGCGCTCGACCCCGTCCTGCGCGGCGAGCACCCGGGTCCCCTCGGCGAGCAGATCGTCGACGTACCCCTGACCCCGACGGCCGGGCAGCACGCCGATGTACGCGATGACCGGGTTGTAGTTGTTGCGCGCCGGGACGACGAACCCGACGGGCCCACCGTCCGGAAGCTCGCCGACGCGCCACCAGTCGCGGGGGGTCGAGTAGCGCGCGAGCTCCTCGTCGTAGTGCCGCTCGGCCGCCTCGCGGGCCGACATCCCGGCCGCCAGGTCCTGCTGTCCGTGCGCGTCGAGGGTGCCCTCCAGCACCGGGGTCATCAGCGCGACCAGGTCCTCGCGGTCCCTGACCGGCCGGAACCGCAGCCGCCCGGTGTCCTCGGGCACCGGGGTCCCGGCCCGCCACTCCAGCCGCAGCCGCTCCACCAGCATCCGCGCCCCGGTCGCCTCCAGGGCCCCGGTCCGCGCCTCGACCACCGCCCGCGCGGCCGGATCCTCCCGCCAGTCCGGCGGCACGAAACGCTCGTACTCCGGCCGAGGAGCGTCCGGGGACACCACGGCGGCCGTGGCGGCCTCCACGAGGGCGGCGCCGACCCGGAGCCGTTCGGCCACGGGCAGCGCGTCGTCCACGTCGAAGAAGTCGAGCAGCGCGGGAGCGCCACCGGAGCCGCTCCACCACCCGGCCCGCGCGACCACCCGGTCGCCGTCGAGGGCCACCCAGAGCCACGACGGACTCCGCCGCCCTGCCTCCAGGTCCTCGGCCACCTCGTGGTCGAGGACGTAGGACAGGCTCTGGAAGAGGGGGAGTTCGGCGGGGCCGGAAAGCGGACGGAAGGTCAGGCCGGGTACAGCGGGTGTCACGTTGCTCCAGGGGATCGTCGGCCCCGGAGATCACCGGGGCTCGCGGCGGCAGACGGTAGCAGCGCACCGGACGCGCACGCACCGCCATTTCCCGCACCCGACCCGGAGCGCCCGGGAGAGGCCCCCGCGCGCCGAGCGGTACGCCCGGCCCTCAGGCCCGGCGCACCTCCCCGCCCCGGTCCGTCACCGTCCCTTCTGGACACCCCGGGCCACCCGGCCCGACAATCACCCTGTGACGTCCTCCTCCGAGTTCCACACGTATCCCGCGCGGGTGTCCGACGCCCAGCGCGACCGTGTTCTCGGCGTGCTCAGAGAGGGTGCCGCGCAGGGCCGTCTCTCCCACGACACCTTCCTGCGCCGGATGGAACTCGCCCTCGCCGCCCACCGGCCCGAGGACCTGGCGGCTCTCACCGCCGACCTCCGCGAGCAACGTGCCTGGGGCCAGGGGCTGTTGCGTGCGGTGGGTGGAGTCTCGGGCTTCCCGGGGCGGCTGCGGATGGCCTGGCGGGCCGGAAAACTGCCCCAACTCCTGCTGCCCGTACCCGGACCGCACCCGCTGCTCATCGGACGCGACCCGGGCAACGGACTGCGGCTCAACCACGAGACGGTCTCCCGCAACCACGCCGAGCTCACCGCGCGGGGGCGGCTCTGGCTGCTCCGCGACCTCGGCTCGACCAACGGCACCTGCGTCAACGGGCAGCGGGTCGTCGGCCTGGTCCCCGTCCGGGAGGGTGACCAGGTGAGCTTCGGCCACATGACCTTCCGCCTGACCGCGCCCCCGCCCCTCCCGCCGGACCGGCCGGCGGCCCTCCCGCCCGGCGGCCTGCCGTCCCTCTGAGACCGGGCCGCCCGCTGCTCCTTCGAAACCGGGCCGCCCGCTGCTCCTTCGAGACCGGGCCACCCACTGCTCCTCCGGGTCGGCCGACGCCCCGGCCCCGTCAGGCCCGCTGGTGCAGACCGCGCCCGGCTAGGCTCAGGAACGCCTCGCCGACGGCCTCCGAGAGGGTCGGGTGCGGGTGGATGTGGCGGGCCACGTCGGACGGTTCCGCGTCCCAGCCGACGACGAGCTGGCTCTCGGCGATCATCTCCGAGACGTGCGGGCCGACCAGATGGACCCCGAGCACCCGGCCCGCCCGCTCGGCGACCACCTTCACCATCCCGCCCTGCCCGTGCACCATCCCCTTGGCGACGGCGGTCAGCGGCAGGGTGTTCACCACCACGTCGTGCCCCGCGTCGCGCGCCTGGGCCTCGCTCAGCCCGACCGCCGCCGTCTGCGGCGACGCGTACGTGATCCGGGGAACCGTCGCGTAGTCCACCGGGGCGGTACGCAGCCCGGCCAGCGCCTCCGCGACCAGCAGGCCCTCCGCGAAGGAGGCGTGGGCCAGGCCCAGGGACGGCGGCGGCAGCAGGTCGCCCACCACGTGGATGCCCGGCACCGGGGTCTCCAGCCGGGACCAGTCGGCGGGCGCCACATGGCCCCGGCCGTCCGCGACCAGTCCGGCCGCCGCCAGCCCGAGCCCGTCGGTCACCGGTGTCCGCCCGACGGCGACCAGGAGGCGCTCGGCCGTGAGCTCACGTGTCCCGCCCCGGGCGTCGCGCAGCACCGCCCGCACCCCGCCGTCGACGAGATCCGCCCCCTCGACCCGCGTCCCGGTCCGCACCTCGATGCCCCGGCGCTTCAGGCCGCGTGCCAGGTGCCGGGAGACGTCGGCGTCCTCCAGCGGCACAAGGCGGTCGGCCGCTTCCACGAGCGTCACCTCCGCCCCCATGGAGCGGTGCAGCGAGGCGTACTCCACCCCGATCGCCCCACCGCCGAGGACCAGCACCGAGGCGGGCAGCCCCGGCGCGAACAGGGCATCGTCGCTCGTCACCACGTGCCGCCCGTCCGGGACGAGACCCGGCAGCATCCGCGGCCTCGACCCGGTGGCGAGCACGACCCCGCGGCGGGCCCGCACTTCGCCGAGACCGCCGATCCGGGCGGTGCGCGGACCGGTCAACTCGGCGTGTCCGGTGACCACATGCACCCCGGCATGGCTCACATGGCTCTCCACGCCCCGGTGGTTGCGCGCCACGATGTCGTCGCGGGTGGCCGTCAGCGCGTCCCAGTCGACGGCCTCGACCTTCGCCTCGATGCCCCAGCGCTCCCGCGCCTCGGTGATGCCGTCCACGAGTTCGGCGGCGTGCAGCATCGCCTTGCTCGGGACGCACCCCCGGTGCAGGCAGGTCCCGCCCAGCTTGTCCCGTTCGGCCAGCACCACCGTCAGGCCGAGGGCCGCCGCCCGCAACGCGGTGGAGTAGCCACCGGTCCCGCCCCCGATCACCAGAACGTCGGGCTGGGCGGGGACGGTCGTGGTTCCGCGCGTCGTCGTCATGGCTCCACTCTCGGCCCGGATCTTGCCATGAGTCCAAGGCAATGTTTCTGTGGAATCCATGCACGATCGTCATGGCGGAACCGTGGAGGGAACCACCGCATGAGCCTGCGGCAGATGGAGTATCTGCTCACCGTCGTGGAGGAGTCTTCCTTCACCCGGGCCGCCGAACTGCTGCACGTGACACAGCCCGCCCTCTCCCACCAGATCAAGGCCCTGGAGCGTTCCGTCGGCGGCGAGTTGCTCGAACGGCTGCCGCGCGGGGTGCGCCTCACCCCGATGGGCCGGGCGTACCTCCCGCACGCGGAGCGGGCCGTCCGCAGTGCCGCCCAGGCCCGGCGCGCGGCCCGGGCGGCCGCCGGTGCGGAGGGCGGCGAACTGCACCTCGCGACCCTCCACGCGATCGCCGTCGGCATCCTGCCCGAGGTCTTCGCCCGCTGGCGCGACGCACATCCCCGCGTCACCCTCGTCCTCCACGAGTACGCGAGCACCCCCGCCCTCTCCGACGCCCTCGAACGCGGCCTCGCCGACCTCGCGGTGGGACCCGTCCCGCCCGGGTGGGCGGGGCACGTCCGCGAGATCGGCGAGGAGGAGATCGTGGTCGTCGTCCCCTTCGACGACCCGCTCGCCGGCCGGGCCCGCGTCCGGCTGGGGGAGCTGGCCGAGCGCGTCTGGGTGCGGTGCGCGATGGAGCCGGTCAGTGACGGACAGCCCTACCTGGACCTGGTCTGCGGGCAGGCCGGGTTCGTCCCGCGCACCGCCGTCCGTACCGAACACACCTCGACCGCCGTACGGATGGCCGCGGCCGGATCGGGCATCGTGGCGGCCCCCGCGCACATGGTGCGCGGCGCGCTCGGCGAGGACTGCGCCGTGCTCGCGCTCGATCCGCCGTGGCGACGGCCGCTGGCCGTGTTCGCACGGACCGAACCGACCGGTGCGGCGGCCGGGTTCACCGATCTGCTGGCCGCCTCGTGGCCCGCGGAGGCACCTGCCGCACCGGGCGGACTCGTGGCCGCCACTCCCGCCCCCGCGCCTCCTACCCCCGCGGCCCCCTCCTGAGCAGCGCGACCGGGCGGGCGGCGAACAGCTCGGCGGCCTTCACCTCGCCGCCGCCGAACTCCCCCTCCGGGGAAAGGACATCGTGCCAAGGTCCGGCGTCCGGGAGCGGCAGGACCGTGTCGGCCCAGCCGCCCGCCTCGGCCAGCCGGAGCGAGAGCCGGGTCACCGCCGTGACCACCTCGCCCGACCGGCAGAACGCCACCGCGTGCTCCGCCGCCGCACCCCGCGCGGTGAGGGGGACGTACGTCCCCGACTCGCCGAAGACGTCGGGGAGTTCGGCGCGGAGCCGGAGTGCTGTGGCGGTCAGGCGGGCCTTCTCGGCCGAAGTGCCCGATGCTTCGGCCGCCGCCGGGGATCCCGCTCCGTTCTCCGGCTCCGTGAAGGGCCGCCGGTTGTCCGGGTCCACCAGGGCGAGGTACTCCCGCTCGGTGCCCTGGTAGAGGTCGGGGACCCCCGGCATCGTCAGATGGACGAGCGCCGCACCCAGCACATTGGCCCGCACCTGGGGGGCGAGCGAGTGGGCGAAGGCGGCGAGGAGGTCCCGGGCGGGCCCTCCGGCGCTGCCGGGGCCGGCCGCGACGAAGTCGGACACCGCACGCTCGTAGGAGGCGTCGGGTTCGGTCCAGGTGGTGCGGACGCCCGCCTCGCGCACCGCCTTGAGCAGTGCGGGCTCCAGTCTGCCCGCCGCCTCGGAGACCGGCAGGTCCACGCAGCCGAAGGCCGACTGCCAGGCCTGCCAGGCGAGTTGGGCGTCCGGCGCCGTCACCGAGGTCACCCCTGTCACCTGACGCACCAACTCCGCCCATCGGGGCGGGCATTCGGACAGGACAGCGATCCGGGCACGGACGTCGGCGCTGCGCTTCGTGTCGTGCGTGGTGAGTACCGTGCCGGTGGTCGGCCAGTCACGCGCCAGCCGGGCGCAGAACGCGTGGAAGGCGGCGGGCTCCACCGCGGGCCTGCCCGGCCGGCCGCCCACCTCGGTCGCCGAGATCAGCGGAACGTACCGGTAGAACGCCGTGTCCTCCACGGACTTGGCGTGCAGGGCGGACGCGGTCTGGGCGAACCGGGCGCAGAAGGAGACCTGTTCGGGGCCGTCCCCCAGCCTCCCGAGCGCCAGCTTCCGCACCACGTCCACCGCCGCGGCCTCCTCGGGTACGGAGAACGCGGCCTTCGCGTCCCGAACCGCCGCGTCCGGGAGAGCCGCTTCGGCGGACTCGGTGACCGGGCCGCCCGCCGCGACGTACGGCCGGTACACCGGGACGCGGACCAGCAGTTCGGTCACGGCGGTGCGCAGCGCCCACGGGGCGTGGTCGCGGAGCAGAGGGTCCCGGGCGCAGATCCGTACGGCCAGCCGGGTCAGCCAGGCCGTCTCGGCGGCGAGGTCGTGGCCGACGACGTGCCGTGCGGCCCGCCGTGCGCTCTCGGGCCAGGAGCCGCCCAGGTCGGCCGAGGGATCGGCGAACGCCCGGTAATGGCCGAGGAGTTCGGCCGAGCCGAGCGGGTCGGTGAAGAGGCCGTCGACGCGGTGCAGCGCGTCGTAACCGGTGGTCCCGGCCACCGCCCAGCCGGCCGGGAGGGTCTCCTCGCCCGTGAGGATCTTCTCCACCACCGTCCACCGGCTGCCGGTCCCTTCGGCCAGCCGCTCCAGATATCCGGCCGGGTCGGCGAGGCCGTCCGGATGGTCGATGCGCAGCCCCTCGACCACACCGTCCCGGACGAGTTCGAGGATCTTGCCGTGGGTGGCGTCGAAGACCTCGGGGTGCTCGACCCGCACGGCGATCAGGTCCGAGATGGTGAAGAACCGCCGGTAGTTCAGCTCGGTGCGGGCCAGCCGCCACCAGCCGAGACGGTAGTGCTGGGCATCCAGCAGTCCGGGCAGCGCCAGCCCCTCGGTGCCCGGCCGGAGCGGGAACTCCTGCTCGCCGTAGCGCAGCACGGACCCGTCGACGGCGAGCCGCCCCAGCTCGTCGCCGACCGGGCCGGCGAGTACGGGCAGCAGCACCTTTCCGCCGCCGCCCTCCCAGTCGATGTCGAACCAGCGGGCGTACGGCGAGGACGGCCCCTCGCGGAGCACCTCCCACAGCGCCCTGTTGTGGCGCGGAGAGGCGGCCATGTGGTTCGGCACGATGTCGACGACCAGCCCCATCCCGTGCGCGCGGGCCGTCGCCGCGAGCCTGCGCAGCCCCTCCTCGCCGCCCAGCTCGGCGCGGACCCGGCCGGGATCGGTGACGTCGTACCCGTGGCGCGACCCGGGCACCGCCTCCAGGACGGGGGAGAGGTGGAGATGGGAGATTCCGAGCGAGGCGAGGTACGCGACCGCCTCCCCGGCGTCCGCGAAGGTGAAGTCCGGTTGGAGCTGGAGCCGGTACGTGGCGGTGGGCGTCATGACCGGTTGAGTACCCACTCGCGGCCCGTCCGTGTCACCCGCCGCGCTTCCGGCTGCCCGTGACCGCACGGATGCACCCGGCGGAATTCACCCGGACGGCGGGCGCGGGACGCCGGTCCCGCACCCGCCGGGGATCGCGGGAGGGCCCTCACTCAGGCGGGGCGCTTGAGGACGGTGAGGCTCCGGCCGATCAGCGAGAGGTGCTCGCCCGCCGCGACCTTGGGCCCGCTCCCGGGCGGTACCCCCTCCGGGCGGCCCGTGTCGACCACGATCTCCCACTGCGCGCCGTGGTTGACGGGCACCGCGAAGTCCAGCGTCTCCGCGCCCGCGTTGAACATGAGCAGGAAGGAGTCGTCGAAGATCCGCTCGCCGCGCGGCCCGGGCTCCGAGATGGCGTGCCCGTTGAGGAAGACGGTCATGGCCTTGGCGTGCGCGGCCTGCCAGTCCCGCTGGGTCATCTCCGCGCCTTCGGGCGTGAACCAGGCGATGTCCGAGAGCTCGTCGTGGGTGCCTTCGACCGGGCGCCCGTGGAAGAAGCGGCGCCGCCGGAACACCGGATGGTCCCGGCGCAGCCAGACCATGGCCCGGGTGAACTCCAGCAGCCCGTCACCCGGCCTCCGTACCGTCTCCGCACCGTCGGCCTCGCCCGCCCCTTCCCCGCCCGTGCCCTCCCCGTCCGGACCGGTCTCGCCAGGTCTGCGTACGGGATCGGGCCAGTGCACCCAGGAGAGCTCGTTGTCCTGGCAGTAGGCGTTGTTGTTGCCGTTCTGCGTACGGGCGAACTCGTCGCCGTGGCTCAGCATCGGCACGCCCTGCGAGAGCATCAGCGTGGCGATGAAGTTGCGCATCTGCCGAGCCCGCAGCTCCAGCACCCCGGGGTCGTCGGTCTCGCCCTCCGCACCGCAGTTCCACGAGCGGTTGTGGCTCTCGCCGTCACGATTCCCCTCGCCGTTCGCCTCGTTGCGCTTGTCGTTGTACGAGACGAGGTCGTGCAGGGTGAAACCGTCGTGACAGGTGGTGAAGTTGATCGAGGCCAGCGGGCGGCGGCCGTCGTCCTGGTAGAGGTCGGAGGAGCCCGTCAGTCTCCCGGCGAACTCCGCCAGCGTCCGGGGCTCGCCCCGCCACAGGTCGCGCACGGTGTCGCGGTACTTGCCGTTCCACTCGGTCCACAACGGCGGGAAGTTGCCGACCTGGTAGCCGCCCTCGCCGACGTCCCAGGGCTCCGCGATCAGCTTGACCTGGCTCACCACCGGGTCCTGCTGCACCAGGTCGAAGAAGGACGACAGCCGGTCCACCTCGTGGAACTGGCGGGCGAGCGTCGCCGCCAGGTCGAAGCGGAACCCGTCCACGTGCATCTCGGTCACCCAGTACCGCAGCGAGTCCATGATCATCTGGAGTACGTGCGGGGACCGCATGAGCAGCGAGTTCCCGGTGCCCGTGGTGTCCATGTAGTAGCGCTGGTCGTCCGTCAGACGGTAGTACGAGGCGTTGTCCAGCCCCCGGAAGGAGAGCGTGGGCCCCAGGTGATTGCCCTCGGCGGTGTGGTTGTAGACCACGTCGAGGATCACCTCGATGCCCGCCTGGTGCAGCGCCCGGACGGCCTGCTTGAACTCCAGCACCTGCTCCCCGCGGTCGCCCCAGGAGGCGTACGCGTTGTGCGGGGCGAAGAAGCCGATGGTGTTGTAGCCCCAGTAGTTGGCGAGTCCGGCGTCGGCCAGACGATGGTCCTGGACGAACTGGTGCACGGGCATCAGCTCGATCGCCGTGACGCCCAGCTCCGTCAGATGGGCGATCACCTCCGGATGCGCCAGGCCCGCGTAAGTGCCCCGCAGCTCCTTCGGCAGACCCGGGTGGAGCATCGTCAGGCCCTTCACATGGGCCTCGTAGATCACCGTGCGGTGGTAGTCCGTACGCGGCCTGCGGTCGTCGCCCCAGTCGAAGTACGGGTTGACCACCACCGAGCTCATCATGTGCGGCGCCGAGTCGAGGTCGTTGCGCGCGTCGGGCCGCCCGAAGGGGTAGCCGTACACCGCCTCGCCCCATTCGATCTTCCCGGCGACAGCCCGCGCGTAGGGGTCGAGCAGCAGCTTCGCGGAGTTGCACCGCTGCCCGTTCTGGGGTTCGTAGGGCCCGTGCACGCGGAAGCCGTACCGCTGACCCGGCATGATGCCGGGCAGGTAGGCGTGACGGACGAAGGCGTCGGTCTCGCGGAGCTCGACCGCCGTCTCGGAACCGTCCTCGTGCAGCAGACACAGCTCGATGCGGTGGGCGGCCTCCGAGAAGACCGCGAAGTTGGTCCCGGCGCCGTCGTACGTGGCGCCGAGCGGATACGCCTGTCCCGGCCAGACCTGCATAGATATGACTCTTCCACTTCTGATCCGGGTGTGGTGCGGTTCTTCAGCCAGATAATCCCCGAAAGAGGCGCGCACACCTAGTACGTCGGCCGGTGCGGTCGCGAACGGGGGTCGCCGTGCGCCGTGTACCCCGGCGCGGGCCGTCAACACGCCGCACCGCAGGACACCCCCTCGGCCCGAACGGGTCCCGCGGAACCCCGGCGCCGGCCCGAACACCGGCCCCCCGCTGGTCACCTCACTATGAATCAGCTCACTCCCTCCCGGCCCCCGCCAGGGAACCCGTGGTTTCGGTACACCAGTTGACGGAGCGTCCTCGGCAGGGGGCTGCACGGGTCCGTGCTCGCGGAGTACCCTTCCGTGATCGTTGGGTGGGGGAGTGGAAGGCGGTGTACGGGTGAGCTCGGGAGGGTTCGAGCTGCCTCCGGGTGACGTGAGTCACGAGGGGGAGCCGAACGACGGACCGCCCGGGACGGTATCCCTGGCGCAACCCCTGGAGATCGGCGCGGAGCTGGGATGGAGCGCCGAGGACTGGGGCGAGGTGCGGACACGCGCCCAGCGCGCCGGGCGTGCGTACATCTGGCTGAATCTCGTCGAACAGCGGCTCCGCGCGGTCGTCGCCGCGGTGCTGCGCCCCGTCTACGCGCCGGTCAACGGCGAGGACTGGGTGGTGGCCGCCGCGGGACCCGCCGGACAGGAGTGGGTGCAGCGGGCCGTCGCGGTGCGCGAGGTGTCCCGCAGAAAGGGCTATCTGCTCGACCCGGCCGACGACAACGTCCTGAGCTTCCTGACTTTGCCTCAACTGCGCGAGCTGATGGTCCAGCATTGGCCGTGCTTCGAACCGTACTTCGACGACCGGCGGGACGTGGAGCTCGCCCTGGACGAGCTGGAGGTCGCGCGGAACGTCGTCTCCCGCAACCGCGCCCTCAACGAGGCCGTCCACGCCCAGGCCGAGCGCGCCTCCCAGCGGCTCCTGACCATCCTCGGCGGCGGGACCGCCGTGCCCTCCGCCGACCGGCTGCCCGTCGACGCCGTCGAGTCCCTGGTCGGCGACCGGTACGCCGACGTGGTCTCCGTCCACCCCGACCGGGTCCGGCTCCAGCGCCAGCTGCCCGCCGAGGATCTGTTCGGCAACTCCCGCCGGCTCGACGCGATCGGCATAGGGCTCAACCTGCTCGTCCAGAACTTCTCCGGGCGGCGCCTGGTCCGGCTCGCCGAGACCGGCTGCCGGATCAGGCTGCTCTTCATCAACCCGGCCAGCAGCGCGGTCCGCCGCCGCGAACGGGAACTCAACCTCCGCAAGGGCGAGCTGAGCCGGTCGGTGGAGATGAACATCCTCCACATGCGACGCGTGCGCGCCAGACTCCGCGACCCGGGAGCCTTCCAGATCCAGGTGTTCGACGAGACCCCGCGCTTCACCGCCTACCTGGTGGACGGCGACGGCCCCGACGCGGTCGGCGTCGTCCAGCCCTACCTGCGCCGCGCACGCGGGATGGAGGCACCCGTCCTGGTCCTCCGGGGCGGCGGGCGTGCCGTCGTCCGCGCGGGGCAGGAGGCCGAGCACGGGCTGTTCGAGACGTACCGCGAGGAGTTCGAGTCGGTGTGGACCGACTCCCGTCCGGTCTCCTGAGGCTCCCTGAAGTCTGAAGTCCGGGACGAGCCGGACCGGCTTCCCGGAGACGCCGGTCCGCCTTCCCGGCGGCACCGGGCCGGGCCGCCCGCCGGCCGGAGTGTCAGTGGAGCGTGGCAGGGTGTTCCTCACTGGGAGTAAGCACCACGGAGGAGGTACGGGATGAGCTGGATCAGTGGGCCGCTGGTGGCCTTCGATCTGGAGACCACGGGCACCGACGTCGAGACCGACCGGATCGTCACGGCAGCGGTCGTGCGGCTCGGTCCGGACGGGACGGTCGCCGAGGAACGCACCTGGCTGCTCGATCCGGGAGTGGTGATACCCGAGCAGGCGTCGGCGATCCACGGCATCTCGACGGACCACGCCCGCGAGCGCGGAGTGCCCGCCGCTGCCGCCGTCGAGGAGATCACCCGGACCGTCGCCGACGGGCTGCGCTCGGGGACCCCCCTCGTGGTGATGAACGCGCGCTACGACCTCTCCCTGCTCGACCGCGAGTGCCGCCGGTACGGCGTCGAGTCGGTCAGCGAGCGGTTGGGTGGCGCGCCCTCGCCCGTCATCGATCCGCTCGTGATCGACAAGCACGTCGACAAGTACCGGAAGGGGAAGAGGGCCCTCCACGCCCTGTGCGCCCACTACGGAGTGCCGCTCGACGCCGCCCACGACGCGAAGGCGGACGCCGTGGCAGCCGCCCTGGTGGTGCGCCGGATGGCGGAGAGGCACCTCCCGGTCGGGGCGATGCCGCTGGCGGACCTGCACGACCTCCAGGTGCGCGCGGCGGCCGAACAGTCGGTCTCCCTGCAGGCCTACCTGCGGCGTACCGCCGACCCGGCGGCAGTCGTCGAGCCGGCCTGGCCACTCCTTCCCCGGCAGAGCTGACCGCCCGGGAGCGGGACCGCCCCTGCGTCAGGTCGCCGCACCCGCACGGTCCTGCGGGACGTCCTCCGTGCCCGGCGGCCCCACAGCTCCGCGCCGGCCCGTACGGTCCATCTCGCGCCATTCCGGCCGCAGTCCCGCCAGGTTCGTGGTGAGGAAGTACGCGGCCCCGCAGGCGAGCAGCACCGGAGTGAGTCCGGCAGCGGTCACCGCCGCCCCGGCCAGCAGTCCGCCGAGGGGGATGCCGGCCCAGGCCAGCGAGTCGCCGAGCGCGTTGACCCGGCCCAGCATGCGGCGCGGCACCCGCTCGACGAGAACGGCTCCCAGCACGGGGTTGATGAAGCCCCCGCCGAAGCCGGCGACGGCGAAGACGGACATGACCGTCCACAGCGGGGCGTCCGAGGCGAGGACCAGGAATCTCGGGGCCCCGATGAGGAGGAACCCGCCGAGGACGACCAGCCGGCGCCGGAGCCGGTGCGCGCCGGCCGCGGCGATCAGGCTCCCGGCGACCGCCGCGACGCCCAGCGCGCTGCCGGTCAGGCCGATCGCGGCCGGACCGTGGCCGGACTCCCGGGCCCAGAGGGGGATGAGCACGGAGTTGATCGCGGCGTCCAGCAGGTTGGTGATGCCCACCGTGACGATGACCGTGAGCAGCAGGGGTTCGCCGCGGAGGAAGGTGAAGCCTTCGCCGAACCGCCGCCAGTAGCCCGGTTCCTTCGAGCCGGCCGCCGCCGGTTCCAGGTCGGCCGCCCGCCCGACGCCCCGGGGCAGCGCCACCCCGATGACGATCGATCCGAGAGCGAAGGAGCCGGCGTTGAGGGCGAGCCCGGTCAGCGGGCCGAGCAACGCCACCAGGGAACCGCCGACGGCCGGCCCGAGGGTGGACGCGAGGCGCTCGATCACGCCGGACACGCCCATGGCACGCTCCAGCGGCACTCCGGCGCGCTCGGCCGCCTCGGGCACCATGACTTCCTTGGCCAGGTCGCCGGGGCCACGCGCCGCGCCGACCACCGCGACGAGGGCCAACAGGACGGGAAAGGACAGGAGGTGCAGTGCATGGAGGAGGGGGACCAGGGCGGCGGCGACCGCACTGACCGTGTCCGTCGTCCAGGAGACGACCCGTGGGCCGATGCGGTCCACCACCGGCCCCGCCAGGTCGTGTCGTCAAAGTGCCGTCGTTCGGCCGGAGGCCGGGCCGGGCGGCGTCCGGTGCGTGCGATCGCAAGGCGGAGGATCGTCCTCGTACTGGGCGTACGAGGACGATTCCGACAACGCGGCGAGCGTGCGTGCCGGACGCCGCCCGGCAGACGGCACTTTGACGAAACGACCTAAGGGAGGGCGGGAACCATGCGGGACGCTGTGAGCGGGCCCACTGCCCGCGGGGTGCGGCTGGGTGAAGAAGTCGTCACGGCCGCCGCGGAGTTCGCCTCGGCCACGGGCACGACGGCCGAGCGCGTCCTGGGGCTGGCGTGCGCCGCTTTCGTGGCGCGCCTGTGCCGCACGGACGGTGCCGGGGGCGAGCCCCTGCCGGTGGCCCTGTTGCCCGACGGCGGCGCGGATTTGGTCGTCGGCCCCGTACCCCACGACGTCGCCGAAGCGCTCGACTCCCGCATCGAGGGGTTCGTCGCCGCCGCGCTCGCCGAGCCTCAACGGCCGCTTTCCGAGGTCGAGTTGGTCGACGACACCGAATGGGCCCTCCTCACCGCCTGGGCGGGGCCGGACCGGCCCCCGGTCGAGCAGCCGGTCCACCGGATGTTCGCCGCGTGGGCGCAGAAGCAGCCCGACGCCGTGGCGGTGTCCACGCACGATGCGGAGCTCACCTACCGGGAACTGCTGGAGTACGCCACCGGCATCGCCCACGCACTGGCGGAGCGAGGCGTGCGCCCCGGCGATCCCGTGGGCATCCTGCTCGACCGCGGCCTGACGTCGGTCGCCGCGATGGTCGGTGTGGCGATGGCCGCGGCGACGGCCGTACCCCTCGACCCCGCCTACCCCGAGCCGCGTCTGCGGCTGATGATGTCCGGTCCGGGAGTCCGCACCACCCTCACCAGCGAGGCGCTCGCCGGGCGCGTACCGGTCGGCACCGCGCTGGTCGTGGAGGGCGTCGAGCCATCGGTGGCACCGCTGGAGCCGGCCGAGGCCGAGGTCGCCACGGTGATGTACACCTCCGGATCGACCGGTACCCCCAAGGGGGTCCAGCTCTCCCACCGCGGCATCGCCCGGCTGACCGCGGACGACCGTATCGACTTCGGGCCCGAGGACGTGGTCCTGCACCTTGCGCCCGCGACCTTCGACGCGGCGCTCCTCGAGGTGTGGTGTGCGCTGGCCCTGGGCGCGCGCCTTCACGTGGCCCCGGCCGGTCCGCTGACCCTCGGCGAACTGGCCGACGTCGTCACCGGGCGAGGGATCACCGTGCTGTGGCTGACGGCTGGGCTCTTCCACCAGATGGCCGAGCACGAACCGGACGCCTTCTCGTCCGTGCGCCGGCTGTTCTCGGGCGGCGACGTCGTCTCCCCGCACCACGTGAACAGCCTGCTGACCCGGCACCCCGGACTCACCGTCGTCAACGGCTACGGACCCACCGAGAACACGACCTTCACCTGCTGCCACCTGATGCGTGAGCCGCTGCCCCCGGGCACCGCGACCGTACCGATCGGCACCCCGGTGCACAGCACCAGGGTCTTCCTGGTCGACCGGGGCGGGCACCCGGTGCCCCCGGGTGTCCCCGGCGAGCTGTGGGCCGAGGGCGCCGGGCTCGCGGCCGGCTACCTCGGTCTGCCCGAACAGTCCGCCGAGCGGTTCCACGTCCCGGAGTCCGGGCGCCTGAGGGGCCTGCGCTGCTACCGCACCGGCGACCTGGCCCGCTTCCGCGCCGACGGCATCCTGGAGTTCCTCGGCCGCGAGGACGGCCAGGCCAAGGTCAACGGTCACCGGATCGAGCCGGGGGAGATCGAGCAGGCCATCCTCGCCCAGCCCGGCGTGCGCGGCGCCTGCGTCCTGGTGGAGACCGACGCCCTGGGCGGCAAGCGACTCGCCGCCCACATCGCAGGGGATGACAAGTCACTGGCGAAAGCCGTGCGCGCGGCGCTGCGGGACTCGCTGCCCGCCTATCTGGTGCCCGCCCGCTACATCGTCACCGAAAGACTTCCGCTGACCGTCAACGGAAAGACCGACAGAGCCCGGCTGCTGGCCGGAGAGAGCGAGCCCCGATGAGCACCACCGTCCGGCAGACCGTCGCCCAGATCTGGTCCGAGGTACTGGGCACCCCCATTGACGAGGAGTCCGACTTCTTCCTCCTCGGTGGCCACTCCCTGCTGGCCACCCAGATGGTGGCCCGTCTTGAGACCGCGCTCGGAGTCAAGGTCTCCATGCGCGAGGTCCTCGACCACGCCGAGTTCGGCGAGTTCGCCGACCTGGTCACCCAGCGCCTCGACACCGCCCCGCAGACCGCCTAGGAGCCATCGCACATGTCCGCACCGCTGCCGCTGCCCACCCTCAGCTACCAGGAGGGCAGACTCCTGATGGACGAGCGCAGCCGCGCCCTGGGCGTGCCGTCGATCCGCACGATCCCGCAGGCGTACCGGGTCCGCGGCCCGTTCGACCTGACGGTCCTCGACCGGGCACTGGCCCTGCTGGCCGAGCGGCACGAGGCGCTGCGAGCCCGCTTCACCAATCCGCGGGACCAGCTCCTGGACGCGGTCACCACCGTGCGCAGCGAGGTGTTCCGGGCGGACGACGAGGCGGGCGCGGTGGAGCGCGTCCGGACCGAGGCGGAGCGCCCCCTGCCCGCCGACCGGCCGGAGCGGCTGCGCGCGAGCGTGGTGCGCGTGGCCGAGGACGACCACTTCGTCGTCCTGACCTTCGACCACCTCGTGGTCGACGGGTGGGCGCGAGGCGTCCTGACGGAGGAACTGTCGGTGATCTACTCCGCGCTCCACGCCGGCCAGGAGCCCAAGCTGCCGGAGACCGCCTACGCCTACCAGGACTACGTACGCGACCAGCGTGACCTGCTGACGGGCGAGAACGGCGCCCGGATGATGTCCTTCTGGCGCGAGCGGCTCGCCGGATCCGGGGCGATACCCCGGTTGGACGTGCCGAAGCGGGCCCCGGGTGCCGAGCCGGCCGGGGGCTACTCGACCCGCTCGCTGCCCGCGACGCTGGTGCGCGAGGTGCAGAGGTTCGCCGCCCGCGAGCGGGTCACCCTCTTCATGCTCGTCCTGTGCGCGCTCTACGTGGCGCTGCGCGAGCGCACCGGCAACGACGACCAGGCGGTGGCGGTCAACGTCTACAACCGCGAGACCGCGGGCCGCGAGAACCTGGTGGCTCCCCTCGCGGAACTGCTCGTGGTACGGACCGACCTGGCCGGCACGGACACCTTCCGTGACGCGCTGCGGAGGGTGCGTGAGGCGAGCCTCGACGCACAGGAGCACGGCGAGATTCCCTTCGCCGAACTGGTGAAGGCGTTCAACCCGGACCAGTACGCCCACCCTGACGCGCCCATCGGCGTGGTGCTCAACATGCTCTACGCACAACTCCACGGCCAAGGCCTGGACTTGGCACCCGGTACGACCACCCCCTTCCCGCTGTCCGACGAGGGCTTCCGTCCCCGCAGCGAACTCATGCTCGTGGGCGAATCGGACGCCGAACAGCTGACCCTCTCGGCGTACTACCAGGCCGACCGGCTGTCCGCGGACTTCATCGAAGGTCTGCTCGACCGTCTCGTGGAGTTGCTGGAAGCGGTCGTGGCCGATCCGCTGCTGCCGCTGGGGGGCTCCGGTGCTGCCTGAGCGTCGTGATGAAACGCTGCTGCGAGCGGCGTTCATCGTCTCGACAGCGGGTGAATGGGTGTTCCGGTTCGCCCTGCCCCTGCTGGTGCTCGACCTGACCGGTTCGGCGTTCTTCGCCGCCTTCACCTATGCGCTCGAATTCGTGCCGTACGTGCTGGTGGGTCTGGTCAGCGGGGTGGTCGCCGACCGGATGGACCGGCGCAAGCTCATGATCGGCTGCAACCTGAGCTCCTCGGTGGTGGTCGGCGGGATCGCGCTGCTCTGTCTGATGGAGCGGCCTCCTGTGGTAGCGGTCTACGTCGCCGCGTTCACCCTGTCGTGCGTGCGCCCGCTCTACTTCCCGGCGTTCCAGGGCTTCCTGGTCGACCGGGTGCCCGAGGAGCGGCGGGCCGTGATGAACGCGTGGGTGCAGGGCTCCGAGAGCCTGCTGAACATGCTCGGCCCGATCGCCGGCATCAGCGTGGTCGCCTTCCTCGGCCCGGCGGCGGCCAGCACGGTCAACGCGGTGGCGTTCGCCCTGTCCGCCCTGCTCATCGCCCTCACCGCCACATCCCCGGTCACCACCCTGACGACGCCCCTTCGCCAGGCGTTGCGTGGCCTGACCCCCGACCTGCTGACCGGCTTCCGGCTGCTGTTCGCCGACCCCGTGCTGCGATCCGGCACGATCCTGCTGACGCTGACCAACTTCGCCGTGAACGCGGTCGAGGCCAACCTGGTGTACGTCGTCACGGAGGTCACCGGCCAGTCCAAGTTCGCCCTGGGCCTGACCGTGGCGGCCCAGGGCGCGGGCGCGGTGGCGGGCGCCGCCGTGGTCCCGCGCCTGATGCGCCGGTTCGCCGAGGGCCCGCTGCTGTCCGTCGGGATGGGCGCACTCGCGGTGGCGCTGCTGCTGCCCATGACGACGGCGAACGTCCTGGTACTGGCCCCGGCCTGGGCCGTTGCCGGAGCGGCGACCTCGCTGATCGTGGTCGGCTGGTTCACCTACCGGCAGACGGTCGTGGACGCCGAGTACATGGGCCGGGTGGTCGCGGTCAACCGGGCCATGTCGTTCACCGCCATCCTCCCGGCCGCCCTGCTCGGTGGCTGGATGGTCGCCGCCTTCCCCCCGGCTGTGCTCTTCCTCACCGCAGGGCTCGTGCAGGGTATGGCCTGGCTGTCGACCTTTTTCGGCCTGGTGGGGAAGGCGGGCCTGAACCGACCGAGCGTCGCCGTGGAATAGGACACGCGCCGCCGCCCTGCATACCGTGGAGTCATGACGGTCGGCACCGCTCGAGGTACTGGTGGTCGGCGTGGGACCGACAGGACTCGCGCTCACGCAACTGTGTGAGTACGGGACCGGGGGCGGTTTCGCCCGTTGAGCCCTCCTCTGCAATACAGGGGAGCTTCGTGTCTGCTGGCCGCGTGCCGCATTGAGTCGTACGTGGAGGACGTGCAGCCACGCGGTCGAGTGCGGGATCAACCGCCTCAAGAGGCACCGTGCCGTGGCCACCCGCTACGACAAGCTCGCGGTGATCAGCACGTGTCCCTAGAGCTCGTAGTCCTGGGCCAGCTCTTCCCAGCGAATGCTGCGAAGAGCAAAATCAGCCTTTTCGCCTGACGGGACAGCCGGGGTGGCCTGGAACCAGGCCACGATGAGAGCGGAGCGGTGCAGCACTGCGTCGAGTTCAGGATCGACCGCTGTAGAGCCGAAAACACCGATGCAAGCCACGGAAGGCAGCACCTCCACGGGGCCGAAGGCGCCGGCGGTCTGGTCCGGGTACTCGCGGGAGGGCGGAATGAGATGAACTGGCGCGAAGGAGAACGCATGCTCGGCCTGTCGCAGGAGGCCGCTGACCTTCATGTCGTTGATGCGCTGGCACGGATACCCCTCCAGCATCCCCCCATAGGTCGTAGACATCCGCAGCTCGGTGAGCTCGATCGAACGACCGGACGAGAGGGCTATGTGGCTCAGCGACATGCCGACACCCTATGTGCGTGATCCGCTTCCGATGCACGCCCTAGAAGAGCAGACCTGCCATCGCCACCAAGACCGTCACCAAAAGGTTGGTGACGACTGCGGCGGCGAACTCGATCAGGATCTTGCGGATCCGTTCACGACGCGCAGGCTTGCACTTGACTGAGGTCATGGCCACTCCAAAGCAGTGAGATCGGAATGGCAGGGGGACGCCCTACCGGGCATCCACGCTCACGTCGCATGTCACCACACGACGGGCACAACCATCCTTCACTCGCGGCTCATTGGAGCTCGCTCAGGACCCGCAGCCTCGTACCCTCCGGGAAGGTGCGCAGCGCGATCATGACATCTCTTACTTCCCGCGCGGGAGTACGGATTTCGCGGTATTGATTGCATGGTGCAACAGGCGTGACTGGGCGCCTTCGACGGTCACAGTGTCGTGGGGATCAGAGAGCGGAGCTTCTCGCGGGTTTCCTGGTCCGTCGAGTAGATGACCGTGCCGATCATGCCCCGCGTCAGCAGCACTTTGTAGGTGTTGCGGACGAGGCGGTCGACGTCCTCGTCGGCGGTGGCCTTGGTGAAGGACGGGTCCTTTGAGGCGCCTCGGTCCACCACCCATCGGTCCGTGCGCCAGACGAGGTCCGGACCCATGATCACGCCGGACCAGTCGTACTCGAAGCCCTGCGCGGTGTAGACGCACCCGACTTGTCCGAATCCCGCCGGGTCGGTGGCCCAGAGGGATGCCGGCGGGGCACCGAGCAGGGAGCGGTCGCCGTAGAGGTTCCACGGCCTGGCCCAGTTGCCGATGACCACGTCTGTGGGAAGGGTGTGCATGCTGGGAGTGATTTTTGTCGTCCACTTCCAGCAGTAGTCGGCGGACATGCGCGCACCATAATCCTGCGCCCGTCGGCTGGCCAGGAACTCCTCCAGCTCCTGCGGGCTGTCTGCTGTCAGGAGCTGCACCTTGCCGTCCGGCTCCCATGTGGTGGGCGCGCTTCCTTCGAGTCCCAGCAGGTCGACCACCCAGCGCAAGTAGGCGTCGCTTCCGCCACACCGGAACTGGCTGTCGAGACGTACCACCGTGCAGTCCAGCCCTTGCTCGGCCGCAGCTGCCTGAATCTGTTCGACGGTGCCCATCTCGCCGGGACGCACCACTTGGTGCTGGTCCAGCAGGAAAACGGGAACCCGCGCAGCGTCCATCAGCTCAGCAACCTGCGGTCGGCCGGTCCGCAGGGTCGCCTTCGTGTAGCGGTTGGCGGACGTCTTGCGCAACCGGTGCGCTTCGTCGCAGACCAGCACGTCGAGGTCGTTCGGCTCAGCCTCCATGAAGCTGTTGAAGTAGCGGAAGAGCCGCTGAACTTCGGGCTTGCGGGCACCGGCGACCTTGCGCATCGTTTTCGTGAAGGACTGCGAACCGGTGGCGTGCATGGCCGGTACCCCGCGTCGGTAGAGATCGCCCAGCAGGGAGAGCGCGATCACGCTCTTGCCGGAGCCTGGTCCGCCGGCCACGACTACTACCTGCTTGCGGTTGGACCGCCGGGCCTCACGCACTGCCGACATGACCGTCTCGTAGGCGAGCCGCTGTTCGTCCAGCAGCACGAACTGTTCCCGGTTGCGCACCTCTTCGGCGGCAACGCTCATCAACTGCCTCGATGGGCGCACTTTGCCTTGCAGCAAGGCATCGGCTGCATCGGCGCCCGGCTTTGCCGCCAGCTTGGAGCGGAGGTAGCCGATAAAGGCGCCGCGCTGGTCACCGGTGAACATCCGGCCCCGATCGTCCTCGGAGACGGCGCGGAGCCCCGCCACCCCGTGTTCGGTCGCGTTGTGCAGATACGCGACGCCCGCGACCGACTCGGGGATCCGCTCCAACGCTCCGTTGAACGACATGAGGTAGTCGCAGTAGCCGCGCACCTGCTCGATCGGGTTGAGGACCGGCTGAGGGTAGGCATCGATGCGGCACAGCAGCGGATCGTCCTCTTCGGGGTAGGCCTCGCTCCACTGCTTCAGTTCGACCACCACGTACGAGGGCTCTCCGGTACTCGGATGAACACCGGCAAGTATCGCGTCTGCGCGCTTGCTGGTCAGGGGCAGCGCGTACTCCAACATCACCTCGACCTCACCGAGCCCGGCTTCGACGAGCGCGTAGGTGAGTGCAGGGATGCTCCGTTCCCATGAGCGCACCTCTGACGGCTGGGGCTGATGCCGATGCTTGTGGAGGAAGTTCTCGCGCAGGAGCTCGGCCAACTGTCCTTCAAGGCGGGTGCGGTTGGCCAATGACGCCGCGGACTCACGGAACAGCAAGGAGGTGCCCCCAGGCAGCACGAAGTAGCTCGTGCGGGTGGGGGCATGTCCTTCGGTCCCACGGAAGTGGGGCGGAAGCCCGTCGGGCCGCTGAGATGGTCCTGGCCATCCTAGAACAGGCTATGGATCAGGCTTCAGAGCTGGTCCCACGCCTGATAGGCGGGCAGCTGGCGACGCTCCGCTGACGCACCAGGGGGGCGTCGCCGGTCAGCTCTCCGGCGTGGGTTGCGACTGCCCGCCCCGCGCCATTCCTCCGACGCCCGCTGCGGCCGGACCTTGATCATGCCCACGGCTGGGATGACCGCGGTACGACCGGGATGCGGACGAAACTGGGGCCCGGAGCGAGATCACGTCGAATCGCGCACCACGAGTTCGTTCGGCATGATCACCGGCGTCGCGGGGCCACCGTCGATCAGGCCGAGGAGCAGGTGGACGGCGGCGGTCGCCTGGTCGGCCATCGGGCTGCGTACCGAGGTCAGGGCGGGGCTGGTGTAGGCGGCGGCTTCTATGTCGTCGAAGCCGATGACCGCCACGTCGTCGGGGACACGTCGGCCCGCTCGGTGAAGGGTGCGCAGGGCTCCGATCGCCATCAGGTCGTTGGCCGCGAACACCGCGTCGAGGTCGGGGTCGTCCTCCAGGAGTTGCCGCATGGCTTCGGCGCCGGAGGTTCTGGTGAAGTCGCCCAGGGCCACGATGGAGCGCCTGCCGGTGTCGCGCAGGGTCCGGCGGTAGCCGTCGAGACGTTCGCGCGCTTCGTACAGTTCGAGCGGCCCGGTGATGGTGGCGATCCGGCGCCGTCCGCGCTCCAGGAGGTGACGTACAGCCAGTGCCGCTCCGCCGGTGTTGTCCAGCGCCACGTACGGCACGTCCTGGGCGGAGGTGCGGTTGAAGGACACGACGGGCAGGCCCTGCCGCGCCAGTGCGGCCGGCAGCGGATCCGTACCGTGCAGGGCGACCAGGAGCACACCGTCCACGTGCCCGCCGGCGATGTACTGCACCACCCTGGTCCGGCTCTGGTCCGACTCCGCGAGCATGAGCACGAGCCGTTTGCCCGCTTTCTCGAGCTCTCTGCTGACGGCCCGTACCACGGCGGAGAAGAGGGGGTCGTCGGAGACGACTCCCTGGGGCGGGTCGGAGACCACGACGGCGATGGTGTCCGTGCGGCGGGTGACGAGATTGCGTGCCGCCCCGTTGGGCACGTAGCCCAGTTCGTGGACAGCGCGCATGACGACGTCCCGGATCTGCGGGGCGACCGTCGTCTCGCCGTTGATGACACGGGAGACGCTCGACTTGGAGACGCCCGCGCGGGCGGCGACCACTTCGAGAGTGGGGCGTCTCATGCGGGTCCGTCCCCCGTGCCGCCGCCCGGAGCCCTGTGCGGGGCGGGTCTTCTCATCGGGGCGACCTCCGGCTCTGCGTCGTGGCGATGTGAGCAGCGTATCCGCAGGCAGGAGCGGCGAGGGCAGGATTCGGGCGCCTCCCGCTCGCCGACGGCCCGGGTACGACCGTGCGACGGTCGGCTTCTGAGGGACCGTTCCCTCAGGCTCTTCCGGCCGTGAGGGTGCCGTTTTTTCGAGGTGAGAGAGATATTGACAGCCTTGGCATGCCCCTCCATCCTCCCTTCCAGGGAGCGCTCCCCGGAATCTCCCTCGCCCCCACTTGAGGAGTCGCCCGTGCACACCCTGCTGCGTCGCTTCGCCTTACTGCTGGCCCTCGTGGCCTCGACTCTCGCTCTCACCGCTCTCCCCGCCCCCTCCGCCCAGGCGGCGGAGGTCCTGCTCTCGCAGGGGAAGTCCGCTACCGCTTCGAGTACCGAAGGCCCCTTCGGCCCGCAGAGCGCCGTCGACGGCGACCCCGGGACGCGCTGGTCCAGCGCCTTCGCGGACCCGCAGTGGATTCAGATCGACCTCGGCGCCAGTGCCGGGATCAGCCGGGTCGTCCTCAACTGGGAGGCCGCCTACGGCACGGCGTTCAGGATCGAGGTGTCGAGCGACGCGGCGAACTGGACCGTCCTCCACCAGACGGCCGCGGGCACGGGCGGCGTCCAGAACCTGGCCGTCTCGGGCACCGGCCGCTATGTGCGCATGTACGGGACGCAGCGCGCCACGCAGTACGGCTTCTCCCTGTGGGAGTTCCAGGTCTACGGGACCGCCGGTACGGGCAACCCCGGCGGCGACGCGGGCCGGCTCCTCTCCTACGGCAGGCCGGGCGCCGCTTCTTCCTCCCAGGCAGACTCGAACTGCTGGGAGTGCACGCCGGCCAGGGCTTTCGACCGGGACCCGGCCTCCCGCTGGGCCACGAGCCCCACCACCGGATGGACCGATCCCGGCTGGATCTCCGTCGACCTCGGCGCGACGGCACAGATCGACAAGGTGGTCCTGCAATGGGATCCCGCCTACGCCAAGTCCTTCCAGATCCAGGTGTCCTCGAACGGAGTCGACTGGACGCCGGTCTACTCGACGACGTCCGGCACCGGCTTCAAGCAGACGCTCGCCGTCTCGGGCACCGGCCGTTGGGTGCGCATGTACGGGACGCAGCGCGCCACCCCGTACGGCTACTCGCTGTGGGAGTTCCAGGTGTACGGCACGGGCGGCGCTCCGATTCAGGCCCCGCCGCTGCCGAGCGACCCCGCGAACCCGCCGCGGCTCGTGTGGAGCGACGAATTCGACGGCGCGGCGGGCGGCAAGCCCGACGCGTCGAAGTGGAGGGCCGATCCGGGTGTCGGGCCCAACAACGAGCTGGAGTACTACACCGATCACCGCAACGCCGCACTGGACGGGGGTGGGCACCTGGTGATGGAGGCACGCAAGGAGACCACCGCCGGGTCGTCGTGCCCGACCGACCCGCTGAGCGGCAGCACCACCTGTCAGTACACCTCGGCACGGATGAACACCGGCGCGACCTTCCAGTTCACCTACGGGCGCGTCGAAGCGCGCATCAAGGTTCCCAAGGGCAACGGCCTGTGGCCCGCGTTCTGGATGATGGGCGCCGACTTCCTGACGGGCCGCCCGTGGCCGTACAACGGCGAGGTCGACATCATGGAAATCCTCGGCAAGGACGTGAAGACCGCGTACTCGACCGTCCACGCGCCCGCGTACAACGGCGGAGGCGGCATCGGCGCGCCGTACACACTGCCCGGGAACGCCGACTTCTCCGACGACTACCACACCTGGGCCGCCGACTGGAACAGCAGAGGCATGACCTTCAGCCTCGACGGCCGGACCGTCTTCACCCTCGACAAGGACCAGGTGGAGCAGACACGCGGGCCGTGGATCTTCGACCACCCGCACTACATGATCCTCAACCTGGCGGTCGGAGGCGACTGGCCGGGCCCGACGGACGCCGGAACCCCGTTCCCCTCCAAGATGCTCGTCGACTACGTGCGGGTCTACCAGTAGCCCTGCACTGCAGCACTCCCGTGTGCACGGTGATTCCGGGCCGCTCCGCCCGTTGCGCGGAGCGGCCCGGGCCACCTCGATCGCGCCGGGGCACGGGCCGTCGTACGGCTCCGTCCCTCGACGTCGCCGTGCTCCGGCACGAAGCAGGTCTTCTCCCCTCGGTCTTCACCCCTCGGTCTTCACCCCAGGTCTTCATCCCAGGCCTGCACCCCGGGTCTTCTCCCCTCGGTCTTCACCCCCCAGCCCGTGAGGAAGTGACATGCGCAGATCTCCCGTTCCTCTGTACACACTGTTGGTGAGCGCTCTGGTGGTCGTGCTGACCGCCGCGTTGAGTCTGACCGTCTCGGCCCCCCAGGCGCAGGCCGCGACGGTCACGGTCCAGGCCGAGTCCTACGCGGCCCAGTCGGGCGTCGCCCTGGAGGCGACCGCGGACACCGGCGGCGGGCAGAACGCCGCCTACCTCGCCGACGGCGACTGGATGCGCTTTGACAACGTCGACCTCGGCGGAGCCGGCCGGCTGACGGTCTCGGCCCGGGCCGCCTCCGCCGTCGGCTCGGGCACGGTGGAGCTCCGTACCGCCGCGCCGACCGGACCGCTGCTCGCCGTCATCACGGTGTCCCCGACCGGCGGTTGGCAGAGCTGGTCGACCCTGACCACCGAGGTCGCCACTCATCCCACCGGCACGCAGACGGTGTTCGCCGTGCTGCGCTCCACGACACCCGGCGACTTCGTCAACATCAACTGGTTCTCCTTCGCCGGTGAGGGAGACGGCACGGCAGCCGGATGGGTCCCCGTCGACCAGGCCAAGTGGAACGCGCAGCTGGCGCAGTTCCGCGCGATGACACCGGCTGCGGTGCCCGCGACCAATGTCCGGGTACCGGAGTTCAACGCCACCTGCACCTACAGCCACTCCAAGCCGGACGACCCCATCGTCCTGCCGGGACTGCCCGGTGCGTCCCACATGCACAGCTTCTTCGGCAACAGGAGCACCGACGCGTTCTCCACGTCCGAGTCGCTGTCGGCCAGCACGCCGACCAGTTGCACCCCTGCCGTCGACCTCTCGGCGTACTGGATCCCCACCCTCTACGAGGGCGACACGGCCGTCGAACCCGAAGGCATGATCGTCTACTACGGTTCCCGGCTCACCGACCCCGCGGCGACCGTCCCCTTCCCGCAGGGATTCCGCATGATCGCGGGCAGCGCGAAGACGCAGACACCCACCCCGGCGGGATCACCCGGCCAGTTCTGGTGCGCCGGCCAGGGCGGTGAGACCGGGCGCAGCGCCGACGGCAACTGGCCGGTGTGCGCGCCCACCGCGCACCTCACCCACCAACTGGTCTTCCCCGACTGCTGGGACGGCAAGAACCTCGACAGCCCCGACCACAAGTCGCACGTGGCGTTCACGTACGACGGCAAGTGCAGCGGCGCCTACCCCGTCGCCATCCCCAACCTCTCCTTCGTCACCAGTTACCCGACCAGCGGCAGCGCCGCGGGCTTCCGGCTGGCTTCGGGCATGGCGTCGTCCATCCACGGCGACTTCTTCAACGCCTGGGACAACGCCGCTCTCGGCCACCGTGTGAAGGACTGCATCAACCAGAGGGCCAAGTGCAATTCCGCCGGCACGTTCTGACCCTGTGGTCGGCATGCGTCGTGGCCTTGGCGCTGCCCGCTGTCGGCTGCACCGCGCAGCCGACAGCGGGGGCGTCGGCACCGGCCTTCAACGCCACCGACACCGCGTGGATCCTCCTGATGATCCCCATGGCCGAGCGTGCGCGGCTCCTGACCGATCTGGCGCCCTCCCGCACGGCGGACCCGGCCCTGGCCGCCCTGGCGGCGGACACCGGCGCGACACTCAGAGCGGACCTGCGCCGCTTGCGCGCGGTGCTGCGGCTCTCGGGCGTCCCCGACACCCATCCGCACGAAGGGCACGACATGCCGGGCATGGTCAGCCTCGACACCCTCCAGAAGGCGGCCGACGCGAACGGCCAGGCGTTCGACCGGATGCTCACCGACGCGCTGCGCGCCCACTTCGCGCAGTCCGGGCTGCTCTGCACCGGCGAGCGAGCCCAGGGCCGGGCGGACCGGGCGAAGGACCTGGCCGCGGCCCTCGCGAAGAGCGCGGCCGAGGGGGCCTCCCGGCTGAGGGCTGTCCCGTAGTTCCCGGCGGCGTCCGCCCGCTCAGTCGGCGGCGAGCAGGTGGGCGGTGCCGATCCGGGACAGCCCCCGGATCGGCACCGTCAGAGCGGCCACCACCAGGGCGGTCGCCGCGAGCGTGGCCAGCAGTGCGGCGCCGGAGACCGTGAGCAGGTGTCCGTGCAGCACGCCCCGGCCGAGGGTCAGCACCCCGGCCAGACCGGCCACCGCACCGGACAGGCAGCCCAGCAGGGCCAGTCCGATTCCCTCGTACAGGGTCAGCTTCGCCAGCTCCCGGTCGGTCCAGCCGGTCGCCCGCAGCACCGCGAGATCGGCCGCGCGCTCGTGCTGCGAGATGACCAGGACGTCGATGGCGCCGGCGGCGCCCAGCAGCAGGGACAGGGCGACGCTGAGATAGTCGGCCCCGCGGGCCTGCGCCACCACGGCACTGCCGAGCAACGACCCGGCGACCTCGCCCCGGAAGGCGAGCGTCAGGGCGAGCAGCACCGTGAAGGCGGCCACTCCCAGCGCCAGTCCTGCCGCACCCAGCAGCGTGCGGCCCCGCACGCGCAGCAGGTTGAGCATGGCCAGTCCGGCCACCGAACGCACCGGGCGCGCGCGGCGGGCCGCCGTCACGGGGGGCCGGACGGCTTCCATCGGTCCCAGCCGGGTGGCGAGCCAGGCGGGGATCAGGCCCGCCGCCGTGGCCAGCAGAAGCGCCACCGGGAGTACGAGGAGCGACTTGGCGCCGGCTCCGGGCTGTCCCAGCACCCGGCCCAGCACGTACGCGAGCACCGCGCCCGCGGCTCCGGCGGCCAGCCCGATCACCGCCAGTTCGCCGAGGATCAGGCGGAGCACCTCGCCGCCGCTCCAGCCGAGGCAGCGCAGCGTGCCGATCTCGGTGCGGCGTGAGCGTACCGAGGCCAGTGCCGCCTGGCCGAGGAAGAGTGCGCACACGACGAGGACCAGTACGAAGAGCACCGCGCTCTTGGTGTCCACCGCCCTGAGGATGCGCAGGGCCACGCCTTTGGCGACCCAACGCTCCGTCACCTGCGCCGAGTTACCCAGCGCCACCGTCTGCGGAGCGGGCGAGCTGCCGACGGTGACATCGACCTGGAGCAGGGGGTAGGCGGTCCGGATCTTCCCGGCCACCGCGTTCACCCGCGCCCGGGAGGCGGTGTCGACGCCGGTCACTCCGGCCACCCGGATCCTGATCGCGCTGACCGGCGCCTTGTCCTGGAGGCTGGGGACCCGCCGGCTCCTGGTGAGCGCGGTGATGGAGTCCATCGTCGTCAGCATGGTGGGCGGCGGGCTGACGTAGCCGCCCAGGTTGCGGTCGGGCTGCAGCGGTTTGTCGTGGAGCTTCGCCCGGGTCGCGCTGTCCGCACCGGTGACCTGTGGCGTCTGGTACGTCTCCAGCGGGGTGTCGGACAGGGGCGAGAAGCCGGGCAGCCGAGCGGTGTCGTAGCGGCCGACCAGTTGGACGAACGGGTTGGGCAGACGTCCGGAATCCACACCGTCGCAGGTGCCCAGTCCGATGCAGTCCGTGGAGGCGTGGCTGGTCACCTTCCGGTACTGGGTGCCCTGGTGGTTCTCCTCGGGGACGTTGCGGAACGGCTGCTGGTTCGAGTTGGTGATCCACAGGCCGGGGTCCTGCGCCGGCTGCGGCTGCGCGGCCAGGCCGCCGTCGGAGGTCCGGCGGTAGGCGACCGGGCCGACCGTCCAGTAGACCCCGGTGTCGAACGAATCCTCGCCCAGTGCCTTCCGGTAGCCCTTGCTCAGATCGACCCGGGTCGTGCCCACCGTGGTGCCGCGCAGGCTCCGTACGAAGGTGTCCGCAGTCGGGTTGCCCAGTTTCGAGGGCAGCTCGGCCGGGTCGCCGATGTCGAGCCGCTCCACGGTGGCGTCGAGTGCGCCGGTGGTCAGCGGGGTGTCGCTGAGCAGCGCCGGGACGTAGATGTCGCGCTGTCCGTGGACGCTCTTGGCGCCCGACACCTTCCACGGCTTGTCCCGCTCGGTGAGCATCCGGCCCGAGGCGATGGTGGAGCCCAGGCTCACCAGCCGGTCCTCGGCCACCGGGTCGATGGCGGACAGCAGCACGGGGTAACTGACCGGGACGTCGATGGTGGCCTTGTCCTGGCCGGACTGGCAGTTCATCCGCGAACTCAGGTCCGGGTCGAACGGCGACCTGTCACTGAGGTCCTCGGCGATGATGTTCGGCTTCAACGGCAGGTCCAGGCCGAACTTCTTCTTCTCGGTCTTGTCCCAGTTGAAGTAGAAGCAGACGTCGTACTTCCCCTTGATCCGGTACTGCTGGGTGTCCTTGTCGACCGCGCCCGTCTCCAGGGTGTCGGACTCGAAGAGGTCGTCCGACTCCGAGGCCGACGTCAGGGGGGAGCGGGTGAGGTAGACGTACTCGTCCGAGGTGCGGTAACTCCCCAGCCCGGAGGTGAGCGTGGGGCGGATGCGCAGGATCTGCCGGGACGCCGTGCCGTCGAGGAAGCGGGACACGTCCACCGTGACGGTGCTCGCCACCATGAGGTAACCGATGTTGGCGACCGGCGCGGCCACGTCGACCCCGGCCATGTCCCGGACGTGCCGGTACTGGTCCATGGTGATGCCGCCGAACGTGCCGGACAGGAAGTTCGGCGCGACCAGTCCGCGCTGCCGCTCCACGTCCGTCTGCGAGTCGGGCGGGCGGACCAGGACGTCGTACGCGGACCGCGCGTTCTCCCGTACGGTGCCCACGGTGGCCGCCTGGCTCGTGCTCACCGTCGCGGTCAGCAGGGTGAAACTGGTCGCCGCCACCAGGATTCCGGCGGCCAGGGCCAGCGCGCGCCCGCGCCTCCGACGGAGCTGATCGAGGATCATCGAGATCACGGGCGCAGGCCCCCCAGCCGGTTCAGCACGTCGGCGGAGGGCGTGACCCGCTGGTCGGAGACGATCCTGCCGTCCTGCAGCCGCACCACCCGGTCGCCGTTGGCGGCGACCTCCGCGTCGTGCGTGGCGATCAGCATCGTCATCCCGTACCGCTCGCGCAGCGACATCAGCAGGTCGATGATCTCCCGCCCGATGACGCTGTCCAGGTTGCCCGTGGGCTCGTCGGCCAGGAGCAGTCCCGGCCGGTTGACCAACGCGCGTGCGAGGGCCACGCGTTGCTGCTGACCGCCCGACAACTGCGAGGGCAGGGCATCGGCCCGCCGGTCGAGGCCGACGGCTTCGAGCAGCTCCATGCCGCGCGTACGCCGGTCGAAGTCCACCCTGCGCGGCAGGACGGGGGCGAGTACGTTGTCCAGCGCGGTCAGCGCGGGCAGCAGGTGGAAGCGCTGGAAGACGAAGCCGATACGCCGCCGGTGACGGTCCAGGTCCCGGGACACCAGTTCCACGCCGTCGATCTCGACGTGTCCCTCGTCGGGCCGGTCCATGCCGCCCGTCACATGCAGGACGGTGGACTTGCCGGCGCCGGACGGCCCGGTCAGCATCACCACCTCGCCGGCCGCGACCTCCAGGTCCACCTCGTCCAGAGCGGTCAGCCCGGGATACCGACGACTCACCCCGCGTAACGCCACGCTCATAGCCATTGATGCCGCCTCGCCCTCGTGCATCGCGGCAGGTGCCTCGCCGCCCCTGCATTGCGCCAATTCAGGGGTATGTTGTCACAATGTAGAAGGGACGTATATGCCGCTCCACCACGCCGTGCTCGCGCTGCTGACCCGGCGACCGAACCACGGGTACGAACTCAAGGCCCGCTTCGAGGAGGCCATCGGCCCGCAGTGGGGTGGCCTGAACATCGGTCACCTCTACCAGATCCTCGAACGGCTGGTCCGCGACGGCTATGTGTCACGCTCGCAGGTCACGCAGACCGACCGGCCCGACAAGAACCTCTACACGCTCACCGAGGCGGGCGAGGCCGAGCTGCGCTCGTGGGCGACCACCGCCTGGGTGCGCGTCGGCGGCTTCCGCGACGAACTGTTCCTGAAGCTCTTCGGCGCCTCCGCCCTGGGCCCGCAGGCCCTGACCGCGCTGATCGAGTCGCAGCGGCAGACGTACCTGTCCGAGCTCGCGGGCCTGGCGCGGCAGCGCCGCGCCCACGCCGACGAGCCGCTGGTCGCCGTCCTGATCGACGCCGCCATCGCGCACACCAAGGCCGACCTCGGCCTGCTGGACAGCGCCGCACAGCACCTGGGCCCGCTCGCGTCCACGGCACCGAGCGCGCAGACGCCGGAGCGCTCACCCTCGCAGGTGCGGGGGGACACCGGCGAGGCCGGGGGGCGGGGCGGGACGAGGGGGGAGCGCGCCGAGTCCGCCTAGAGCGTCCGCCAGTAGGTCCAGTGGATGAATCAGTCGACTCGGCTTCGGTGTGCGTTGAACCCGGACGCGCCTCAGGTCGTACTTCGCTGGTCCCGGTCGGGTCCGTCCGTGGGCCGATTGACGCGGTCCGGGGTCTGCGGTCGATCATTTGTTGCGTCGGTTGGTTGGGCGCGGATACGGAAGGGAGGCAGGCTGCACATGTGGGGCAAGTGGATTGGCTGCGAGGTTCCGGTGGCCGCGCGGGGAGAGTTCTCTGCAGCCCAGGGCGCCTGGTCGACGATCAGTGACCAGCCAGGACTGGTCGGACAGGTGGGCGGCTGGGATACGGCCACCGGCCGTGCTCATCTGCTGGGGCTGTGGACCGACGCGGAGGCCTACCGGTGCTTCATGACCGAGCGGCACGATGCTGTGGCCGCCGGCAACCGGCAAGCCACTGGCTACACCGGGATCGACGTCGCCACCGGTGAGGTCATCCTCGAGATGGCGGGGGACGCAGCCGGCCTGTCCCACGCTCTCGAACGCGCCGCTCTCCTACGGGTCGCCGACTGCCACCTGGTGCCAGGGCGGAAGGAACGCTTTCTCCAAGTCCAGCGCGAAGTGTGGGGGCCGGGCATGGCAGCGGCCGGCGGCATGCTCGCCGGGGTCGTCACCCGACTCGAGACAGACCGCTACCTGGTCACGACCCTGTGGTCCGGCTCCACTGTCCACCAGCGATATACCACCCAGCATCTGCCGGCCCTGCGCTCTCGTGCCACACCCGAGAGCGACATCCAGTCGATGACCGGCCATGTGCTGTCCCTCGAAGCGTCCTGGCGTGTCCTGCCCGATCGGCAACCCTCCGAGAACGGCAGGCTCACCTCTGCTCCACAGCTGCCGTAGCTGGACAGGCACGGTTCACTCGATCATGGAGTTCTTCACGCTTCATGATCATCAGGAGATCCGTGCCTGTCGTCCCATCAAGCATTATCGACCCGATCCGCGACCAGTTCCTTGCCCTGCTGCCCCCGCGCGACGACCGGCATCCGCTGGGCTGCCACAACCCGCGGTTCAGCGACGCCACCGTCTTCGACCGACTCGTGCAAGTCCTGGTCTCCGGCTGCGGCTACGAACGGGCCGCAGCCGAGCACTGCTCGGCCACCACCCTGCGCCGTCGGCGCGACGAGTGGACTCCTGGATGAACAATTTCGGCAAGCTCCGCCGCTGCACCGAACGACGCAGGGAGGCAACCGAGTTCTTCCTCGCCCTGGCCGCCACCGTCATCACTCACATCTGTCCGTCTCCATAGGCTCGTTGTTCCGAAACGCCGTCTCCAGGGCGTGACGCAAGCCGAGGCGCCGGCCTTGCTGGTAGGCCCGCGCGTATTCGAGGTCGCCAAGCTGCCTACGCGCATCCCGGAGGCAATGGTCGCGGTGGGCGTTCAAGCGGGCGAAACCGAAGAGCCGGGGAGCACCGGACGGGTGCCATGCCCGGTTCACTGCTCCCAGCACGACCGCTGCCCCATGTGCGTCACCGCGAGAGGAGAGGATCCAGGCCAGGGTTTCGCCGAGCGTTGCCTCTCCGAGGTGCTCGTCGATCTTTCTGATGTGCCGGAGTGCCTGGCGGAGGAAGCGCATGGCGATCTCGGGGTGTCCTGCCTCGCAGTGGTCGACGGCCAAGGCCCATAACAGGTAGCACC
The DNA here is from genome assembly GCF_053597235.1 of Streptomyces sp. NPDC001493. NCBI lineage: Bacteria > Bacillati > Actinomycetota > Actinomycetes > Kitasatosporales > Streptomycetaceae > Streptomyces > Streptomyces sp. NPDC001493. Next base: position 141,901 of record NZ_JBSFHV010000009.1, on the reverse strand, counting down.
GGTGCCACGTGTCTCCTCGCGCCTCGGACATCCTGAGCGCCTGTTCGAGGAGGGCGGTGGAGCGGGGGCGCTCGCCCTGTATGGCGGCGGCGAAGCCGAGCTGGGCGACACACTGAGCGCGGGTCAGCAGTACGGCGGATCCGGGCCCGGTGTCCAGGGAGGCCTGCGCGTACACGGCAGCGGACTCCATGTCGCCGGTGACCAGCGCGACCAGGCCGCGTAGTTGGAGAAAGGCCGCGAGGAGATCGGATTCCGCGTCCGTGCCCGTCAGTGCCTGCTCGCCCCGGGCGATCATCTCAGTGGTGCCGCCGTGGTCCCCGTGGATGAGCAGGAGGAAGCCTGCCACCCAGGCGGCGCGACACCATGTGCTTGTGGATTCGGGTGAGGGGGGCACGGGGTGCCGTTCGAGGATTCTCCGCATCCAGCCGGCCGTTTCGCCCACCCTGGCCGAGGTCAGACCGTGCAGCCAGAAGCCCAGCGACGCCCGCAGCTCGATCTCCGCGGACTCACCGTCCAGTGGCGACGCGGCGACGATGTGACGCAGATTGGAGTGCTCGGCGCGCAGTCGGCGCAGCCATTCGGCCTCTGCCGACGTGCCGTAGGCGCTGCCTGCCCGAGCGGCGAGACGCAGGTACCACGCGCGATGGCGCATCAGAATCCGCTGCGCCTGGTCGCTCTCCGCCAGGCGCTCCTGACCATAGGCGCGAACGGTTTCGAGCATGTGCAGCCGGGTCCGGTTGCCGGTGTCGACAGCTGTGAGGAGGGACTTGTCCACGAGGCCCGCAATGGCCTCGAAAGCGGCCTCGGTGACGGTGGCTTCCGCGCCGTCACCGAGGCCGTCACCGTCCTCGAAGTCGTCGGTGCGCGAGCAGAGTTGCTCGGCGTCGGACAGCAGTACGCCGCCGGAGGACAGTGACAGTTGCTTCCAGGCGTGCGCCTCGGCCTCGGTGCACAGCTCCCAGCTCCAGTCGAAGAGCGCTCGCAACGCTTGGTGCCGAGGGTGTGCGGTGCGGTCGGCACCGCCGGGGCCCAGGAGACGGAACCGGTGGTCCAATCGTTCCAGTAGTTCTTCGAGCGTCAGCGTGCGCAGCCGTCGTGCCGCGATCTCCAGGGCCAGGGGCAGGCCGTCCAGTCGTTGGCACACACGATCGACGGAGTACCGGTTTGCCTCGGTGACCCGGAAGTCGGGAGACGCGGCCGTGGCACGGTCGACGAAGAGAGTCACGGCGGGGGAGACGGCGGTGTCCTCACCATCCGGGGCAGGCCACCCGGGACGGGTTCCGTTCGCGATGCCGGTAAGGCCCAAGGGCCTTACCCGCAGCACATGCTCGGCGCCGACATCGAGAGGCTGCCGACTGGTGGCCAGGACGTGCAGGTCCGGCAGGAGCGCGAGCAAGTCGTCCACGGTTCGCGCGCATCCGTCCAGGAGGTGTTCGCAGTTGTCGATGAGGAGGAGAACTCTTCGGCCCTGCAGAACCCTGGCGAGGGCGTGCAGAGGGTCCTCTCCGGCTGCCACCTGCACTCCCACGGCCGCCGCGACCGCCGCGGCGATCGCGGCGCCGTTGCTGAGGTCGGCCAGCTCCGCGCGGTACGTGCCGTCGGGGAACCGCTCACCTGCCTCACGGACGATACGCCGGGCCAGCCGGGTCTTTCCCACACCCCCGGTTCCGACCAGACTGACCAGCCTGCATCGCTCCAGTAACTGTTGACCGAGGGCGAGTTCGGCTTCCCGGCCGACGAAGCTGGTGCCTTCCGCAGGGCCGCGGTCCTGCGGTGCGGCGCGGTTGTCCTTCCGCTGTCGCCCGTTTCCGTGGACCTTGCGCCGTACATCCTCCCAACGCGCCTCCCACTCACGCGGCTCCCCACCACAGGCGCGGACATAGGCGCGGAGTACCTCCCGGGTGGGGAGCCGTTGGCCGGCGGCGGCCTGGGAAAGGGTGCTGGAGGAGAAGCAGGACGCGAGGGCCATGTCCGCGTAGGTGAGTCCGGCCCGCAGACGCATCGCACGCAGCTCCAGGGCGAAGCATTCCAGCGGACCTCGCGGATCGAGCGGCTGCTCGCGACGACCCGGTCTGCCTGCCAACTTCGTACCTCCACGGACATGTCGTATTGATTCGATGATTATGAACCCTGCCGCTATATGGCGGACAAATCTCTTGAGCGCCGATGCTCGTTGTCGATCGCCCGCCGACGGCGGGACGGAAGGCAGAGCTGTGATCCACGAGTGCCGCTTTTCATGGGTGCCGTTCACGGGACGCGCTCTCGCCGTCGGCGCATCCGGTCGTGCCGTCGTGCGAGCAGGTGCAGGCCTGTTGCCTCCGGACACAGCCACGTGCGGACCCTCCGCGGTCCGTGCGGCACGAGAAGGAAGACTCGAACATGTTCCGACGCAACAACTTGACCGCCCTCGCCCTCACCGTGTGTCTCTTCGGCGGTCCGGTGGTCGGCCAGGCCGCCGCGGATACCGTGCCGGTGGCGCAGAAGGGGTCGACCGCGGCCTCGAAGACATCCTTTCCCTCCGTCCGGTCGCAGATCGTGGCCAACGCCAACAGGGCTCTGACGAAGCCGACGAAGTACAGGACGTCGAAGAAGGGTTCGGTCCGGCTCAGCAAGCCGAAGAGCGGGAGCAACTACCTGGGTGGCAAGAACCTGAACGAGTACAACAACTTCAACGGCGACCCGTGGTGCGGCTACTTCGCCGCGGCCATGTGGGGCAAGCGAGGTGTGCCGAGCAGCTACGCGTCCTCGCAGGCCTGGCGCGGGCTGGGAAGCCGTTACCACGCGTACAACGTCAACAGGCTGCCGCAGCCCGGTGATGTGCTGGTGTGGACCAACAAGGGCGATCGGGCCCACGGTCACGTCGGAGTCGTCGTCGGGGTGAAGGGGCGGACGGTCACCACCATCGAGGGCAACACCGGTGCGGGCGACGACAGTGTCACTCGCAAGGTCTACAACTGGGGCAATCGAGGACCTGCCCTCCCCGGCAAGACCTTCCGCGGCTCCGCGTCTCCACGGTAGTCACGCCGGGGGCCTGCCCCCGGGGCGGCCCCACCACTCGCACCCGCTGTGGATCGACTGACACCGGTGCATCCTGTGGAGGTCGCCGTAGCTCTCCCGTCCCCATGTCTCGGGTCACCCGGCGGTCGTGGCCGCTCGGTGACCGAGTCCGTCCCGCCTGCGTTCGCCGCGGCGGCCGTCCCGGGATCGGCGCGGCAGGGGCGCGGGACACGGACTGTCCGACACGGGCGCGCGGTGCGGCGCGCGCCCCGGAACGACGGCCGGTGCCGCCCCGAACGGGCGGCACCGGCCGTCGTCGTGTGCGCGTGTACCGGCGCCCCCGCGCCCCGCGCCGGGAAATCGGTCGCTTTCGTCCGGAGTCCAGGGAATCCTCACCAGCCACCCGGACCCCCGCGTTGATACAGACGATACGGTGATTGCGTCGGTGGTCGCGCGAATACGGTGGAGCGGCCTGCCCGGATGGACTTGGGGGAATTCGTGACGTTCGAGCAAGAATGGGCTGAACTGCGCGCGGCCGCGGCCCAGCGGACCGCCATGCAGATCGACCACATCCCGGCCGACGGCGGCGGCGGAGGCGGTGGCAGCGGGGACCTGGTGGTCAATGTCGACGAGCTCGGCGCCATCGGCAACGACGCCTACGGCCTGCGGAACCGGCTGACGAAGGAGGGCAACATCGCCCGTGATTCGACGGCCGACGCGGCGACGGCGCTGACCAGCGGGAACTTCACGTGCGGTTCCGCTGTGCTGAAGGTGCACGACGCCTGGCAGGACCACCTGAAGACGCTGCTGGATTCCTGTGCGCAGATCTCGAACCACCTCGATTACACCAAGGCCCAGCACGCCAAGGACGAGGCGAAGATCGACGGGGATCTGACGAAGATATCCGTGCTCACGGAATACATGAACTAGGGCTCGGGGGAGCACGCACATGCTGAAGTACGAGGACATAGTCGACGCCCCGGTGGCGAAGTTGAAGGCCGCCGCCGACGACTGGTCGGAGATGGCGGGAAAGCTGGACAAGCTCGCCGCCGACGCCACCAGTGGGATGAAGGCCAAGGCGGACGGGGCGTCCTGGGAGGGCGTCAACGCGGGGGTCACCAAGGAGTTCATCGGCAAGACGGCCAAGGAGTTCTCGGACGCCGCAGCCGAGGCCAAGGGCGTGAAGGCGGTCCTTGAAGACGGCTGCGCGGCCATCAAGAAGGCCAAGGACGAGCTGGTCGCCATCAGGGACCACGACGGTCCTGCGGCCGGCGTCACGGTGGACGGCAGCGGCAAGGTCGCGGCGCGGCACCCGGTGTCTGAAATCACCGGCCAGCATCACGACCCCGACTTCCCCGACCTGCTGCGGCGGGAGAGGGAGAACATCGCGTCCTGGCAGAAGAAGATCGACCTCATCGTCGACAACTGCAACGACGACGACCTCGCCTTCAAGAACTCCCTCGACGCCAACTTCGGTGACCGCAAGGACTTCAGTGCCCCGAAGTACACGAAGCTGGACCAGGAGGAGGCGGACCGCGCCGCCGCCCTGGCGGCCAAGGGCCGGGACATCACGCACACCGAGCTTCAGCAGCTCAACGAGCTTCTGAAGGACAACAGTTCGTCGGTGGAGTTCTCCAAGGACTTCTACCAGAAGCTCGGCCCCGAGAAGTCGCTCGCGTTCTTCGGCCAGCTCTCCACGGACACGTACGAGTACGGCAAGGTCGACCCGGAGCGCCTCAAGGACGTCCAGGAGCTCCAGAAGAACCTCGGCCTCAACCTGGCCACCGCCTCGCACGACAAGGAGTTCACCGACAAGTGGGGCCCGGAGCTCCGCAAGTTGGGTACGGAGCGCGTTCCGCTGGCCAAGAACGACTACAACGGGCCGTTCGGATACCAGCTGCTCGGCGGGATCATGCGGTACGGGAACTACGACGCGAAGTTCCTCAACCCGATCGCCGAGCACGTGGCGCAGCTGCACCAGAAGGACCCGTACATGTTCGCCGACAACAAGGTGGTGAACAGCCCGTTCAAGAACCCGTTCAACCCCCCCGGTGAGAACGGGGCCGGATACGACCCGGTCTCCGCCATGCTGGAGGCGCTCGGCAACAGCCCCGACGCGGCGAAGCACTTCTTCGCGGACGACCCGACGGCCTACAACGAGGACGGCACGGTCAACACCGGCGCCACGGCCAACCTCGGCAAGGGCATCGACAACTACCTCGACTTCTTCGGCAACGAGAAGTACGAATCCTTCCCCGACGTCAACTCGCTGGACGAGAAGGAGCTCAAGGCGTCACTCGACCAGATGCCCGACGCCCTCGGCCACGCCCTGGAGGCGGCGACCCTCGGCTACCCGGACGGGCAGCCGGACGCGAGTGTGGTGCGGGACGAGGACAACGTCAAGGTCATGCAGAAGGTCATAGAGAAGTACGCCGCGGACCCGAAGCTGCTCAAGGACAACGCGGCGATGTCCGACAGCCTGGGCACCATGGGTGCCGGCTACATCAACGACATCAACTGGGCGCTGGACAAGAACGACTCGGGCAGCGTCTTCGCTCCGGGTGAGGGCAAGGGCGCGCACCTGGACTTCGGGGACACCGCGGACGGGAACGGGCGAAGTGTGGTCCGGGGCTTCCTCAGCACTCTTGGCCAGCACCCGGACGCCTACGCGACGGTTTCCACGGCGGAACAGGCCTACACCACCAGCGCCCTGGAACAGACGGTGGGTTCGGACGGAAAGATTCACGAGGGCGCCGCCAGGGCGACCGTGCGCGTGGGTGCCGAGGTGCAGGGCATGCTCGACCAGTCCCGGGCCGACCAGGTGGAGGCGACCAACCTCAAGACCCACGAGGAGTACGAGAAGGCGGTCGCCAAGCGCTCGGGCTGGGTCGAGTTTGGCGCCGCGGCGGGCGTCGCCGCGGGCGTCGCCTTTCTGCCCGCGACCGCAGCCGTCGGCGCGGCCGCTGTGCTCATCCCGCTGGCGACCGACACCGCCAGTGGTGCCGTCGAACAGGTCATGGGCCAGATGGTCGGCGACTTCTCCGACAACTCGGTGGATGCGAACGCGGACAAGCTGGATGACCTCACCCGGGAGGAGAAGACCAAGATCTACGCCGGCGGTGAGAGCATGGCCGAGACTCCGACGGAGGGGTTCTTGGGTCGGCACGGTTATAAGGACGACGACACCTTCGCGCAGGACCTGAAGGAATCGATGTTGATCGGCTACGGGGTCGGCAACGACCGGGAGAACCAGCAGGGCAACGACCCGGAGACCGACTGAGGCCAGTGAACGGCCCGGTAGGCGAAGCGTGCGGACAGTGATCAGCCGCAGCTCAGCACGTGAAGCGTGTCGCTGCGGTCATGGTCGGCGCGCTGTCTCCGGTAGTCACCTGCTGAGGACGAGACGAGGACGCCGCCACGAAAGTGGTTGACGATTGCGTGGCGGAGGGCGGCTCTTCCTCAGGAGGGGCCGCCCGGCGGCGCAGGACAACGCGTCGGACGGGTCCGGTGGTTCCGGTGTGGGGCGTGAGGCTCAGCCCTGAGCGGCGCAGAAGGGCGGAGCACCGTTGGAGTTGTTCGCGAACAGCGCTGCGGACATGAACAGTGAATTTCGCCAGAACATGATGGAGACCGTGAGGCTCGGCCGTTCGACCGGAGACCACCGGGAGAAGCGACAGAGCGGGCTCCGGAAGCGGGCTGACGAGTAGATGGGTACTGGTGGAGGGATGAGGATCGTGGGACTGGTGCGGGCAAGGCGCCTTACTGCCGCTGTGGGGTTGGTCGCGGCTCTGGGAGCCGGCGTGGTGGCCTGCGGCTCGGACGGGGAGGAGGGCAAGGGCACCGGTGACCCCTATGTGAGTGCCGACAAGGTCTGCGGCGGCCTGTTCGAAGGGCCACTGGCGAAGAAGCTCGAAACGGTCACGGCGACGACCGAGTTCTTCGACAAGAGCGACGAAGGCATGGAAAAGGTCGTGAAAGCGCTGAAGGACGGATACGAGTCCGGACACAGCTGGGGCCGGGAGGCGAATCTGTGCGCGTTCAGCCACGAGGGGGCCAAGGTCAATGAGACCGCTGAGCTCAGCTTCTTCATGTACGCACCAGAGGACGTCAAGGACCTTCGCACCGCGTCCGGCACGGAGTTGTACACCATGGGGAAGAGGTCTGAGGCGAGGGGTGCCGGAGCGTCGATCTTCTTGGAATGCGTGAGTCCTCAGCTGAAGGGATCGAGCGAGGAGCCCCTGCGCATCCATGGGAGCTTCTCGAACAAGTCGGGCGCTGCGAACACCCGCGAGAACCGGGACGCCAATGTGGAGATCCTCCATGCCGGCGCCCTTTCCGTGGTGAAGAAGCTCGGCTGCGAGGACAACGCAGGGCTGCCGGAAAATCCCGTCCTCACGACGAAGTAGATGGAGAGCCCATGTTGAGGAGGACCTGCGTCGGCTCGATGACCGCCGTGGCTCTGCTGGCCGGGGCCACCGGCTGTGGCGGAGATGAGGACCCGGCTGCGAAAGCGGCCGACAAGGCGGTGGCGGGGACGGAACTCTGCGGCGGCAACGCCATGTCCGCCGACGCGGCCAAGGCGCTGAAGGTGATCACGGGGGAGTCGCGGCTGGAGGCTTCGGCGAAGGAGTACTCGATCGCGAAGGCCGCGAGCGCCCTGCAGGATAAATTCATCACCGAGAGCATGGGCAGCACGGGGACATCTGTCGTGTCTTCACGCCCGTCGGTACGCCCGAGATCCAGCTCAGGATCACCTGGAATCTGGCACGCGACGCCCCGACGGGCAAGATGGGCTCGGAGTACACCGAGTTGAAGATGGGCGAGGCAGCCTGGACCACGCCCGACAAAGCGCTCATCGAGTTCGCGTGCCGGAGCGACAAGCTCGCCGGGTCGAATCCGGCCCACATCTCCGTCGAGGTGATGCGCTGGGGCATGCCCAAGGACATCGATGACGAGAACGGGGCGTTGAAGGACGCCTACGCGACCGTGACCCACTCCATCTCCGTTGCCATGGCCAAGGAGTTGGGCTGCGCGGAGAACGCCGGGCTCCCCGCGCAGGTCGTGCTGGATCAGGCGTAGCCGCTGACGCAGGCGGAGATGACAGTGATCAGGGGCGGCCCTTCCTGTACGCAGGAGGGGCCGCCTGCTGTATGCGGTACCCCTGCCCCTGCCGGGCCGGGGTGTCCGGGTCGGAGTGCGGGGCTCAGCCTTGGGCGGCGTAGGTGACGAAGTCGCGCCAGGCGGTGGGGGAGAGGGTGAGTTCGGGGCTGCGCTGGTCCTTGGAGTCGCGGACGTGGATCGCCTGCGCTCCCTCGGCCACCTCGACACAGTCGTCACCCTGCGAGCCGCTGAAGCTGCTCTTGAACCAAGCTCGTTCGGCGAAGCTGTTCATAGCGCTCCTCGCGGTTGCTTCAGCAGGGCCCTGGAGTCCTTGGGGTGGAAGGGTTCAGTTCTGGGCGGCGTAGGTGACGAAGTCGCGCCAGGCGGTGGGGGAGAGGGTGAGCTCGGGGCTGCGCTGGTCTTTGGAGTCGCGGACGTGGATCGCCTGCGCTCCCTCGGCCACCTCGACGCAGCTGTCTCCTTGGGAGCCGCTGTAGCTGCTCTTGAACCAGGCCAGTTCGGTCGTGCTCATAGCGTTCCTCGCAATCGCTTCAACAGGCCCAGGGAGTCTTCGGGGGACAGAGCCTGTGAGCGCAGTTTCGCATACCGTTGCTGGAGCAGACTGATCTCTTTCGGGCTGGTGATGAGCCGCCCGTTCTGTTGCCCCTCGGAGTAGGCGAACCACCGGTTCTCCGGTGTCTCAGCCAGCTGCAGTGGACCGTCCAGGCCCGCGTGTGATGGCTGCCGCAGCGGCATCACCTGAATCTCTACGTTCCAGTTCTGCTTGATCAACTCGATCAGCCTGTCCAACTGCTCTCGCGTGACCGACTCGCCGCCCGTCCAACGCTCCAGTACTGCCTGTTCCACGATGAAGTTGAACGCGGTGGGCGGCTTTCGCGCCACCGCCAGCAGCTCCTGCCTCGCAAGACGAAGCGCGACTCGCTCTTCCAGTTCGTCCGGGTGGGGTAGTGGCGGCACGTCAAGTGACACCGCACGGGCATACGCTTCGGTCTGCAACAGACCCGGCAGAACTCGACACTCGTACGTGTACAGACTGATTGCCGTCTTCTCCAGGCGCGCCCACTGCCGGAACCAACTGGCCAGCCCCGCTTGCCGCGACAGATGCGGTACGGCTTTCCGCAACGCACCCGTGTTCCCGAACACCGGCTCCGCGCCCTCCACGAAGTCGACGTCCGGCATCCGGCGGCCCTGTTCGATGGAGGCGACCGTGTGCTTGGAGAAGCCCACCCGGTCGGCGAACTCCTCGCGGGTGAGGCCACTGTGCTCACGCAGGGCCTGGACGAACGCACCGAAGGTACGCAGGCTGTCCGAGGCCCCCGGTTCGGCACCCGCACCTCCCCCTGCCGGTCCCGCAGTCTCGTCGTCCGTGTTCTCGTAGGCCACCGCTGGCCACCTTTCGCGCGCACCCGCCCCGCCGTACCGCTTCCGACTGTGCTGTACCTCCACGCGAGACCGCCACCGAGCGTGTGCGTGGGACGTCACAGCGTACGCGGGGCGGGGACGGTGAATCCTGGGGTTCGCCCGAAGCGGGATGAGGGTGTGGTGTGCCCCGACGCCCCCTTGGCCTCCGGAACTCGGGCCCCGAAGCTCGGGTTTCGGGTCTTGGGATTCGAGCGTCGCTGTCCCTGCTGTCACTCGTCCGGGGGATCGGAATGGGTGCGCGGTCCGACGCTTGAGCTTCGGGATTCGGGGGTCGAGACGCGGGGTTCGGGATTCGAGCGGTGTTGTTCATCCGGGAGGTAGGTAGGGGGGTTTGGGGAAACCCTCCCTACCTCCCCACCCCGTCACGGCCAGCAAGTATGACTAATGGTGAGCGAGTTGCGGCGGAGAGTCACGCCTGCTTACGGTGCCCCCAATGAAACGACCCCGACCGGTGTAACAGCACCAGGCCGGGGTCTTACCCAAGATCGCAACCATTAGAAAGACGATCTCGTGGCTACCCAGCACCTTAGCTCCGCCCCGCCCGCGCCCGCAGCTTCCCGCCCGTACCGCAAGGCGCGTACCGGCTACGGCAAGCGGTCCGTCCCCGGCCAAGCCCACCCCCACAGCGGCGACTTCGCCTTCCTGCCGGAGCGCGAGCGGTATGTCGCCGGGTACGTCGACCGCCTGCCCGAAGGTGCTGCCATGGACATCAAGTCGCTGGCCAAGGACCTGCCAGTGTGCGGCCAGATGGCCATCGGCACCGCCCTGCGCGCGCTCGGTCTCGCCGGGCACCTGCGGCGGGTGCGCACCCGAGCGCAGGGCGTCGGCCAGTGCCGGTGGGTGACGCTCACCTACTGGTCCCGCACCGCACGCGACAACGAGTGGTGGACCACCTTCCTGGCGCGTGTCGATGCCGCGCCGGAGCAGGCGCCCGGCGGTGCCCCGGCCGAGCCCCCGGCCGTCGAGCCCTCAGTCGCCGAGGCCGTCGCCGAACCGGTCACCGAACCCGTTGCCGAGGTACGCCCCGCCGCCCCGGCACCGGAGGCGTTCGTACCCCGGCAGCGCGCCGAGGAACCGCTGCCGGAGCGGCAGCCAGAGGCGCCTGCCCCGGCGTCCCCCGGACCTGTCCCGCCGGTGCCCCCGGTCGAGGGGTACGGGCCGGTCGAAGCCGTCGCCCCCGCTGTCGCGGAACCGTCGCCCGCCTATCTGGCCTTGGTTCAACTCAGCCTGAAAGACGATCGTTTGCCGCTCTCCGAGGAGGACTGCGTCGTCCTGGAACCGCTCGCCGCCGAGTGGCTCGGACGCGGTTACGGCGCCGAGCACCTGATCTCCGCGCTCACGGCCGGGCTTCCCGCGCGCGTCGACTCGCCCGCCGGCCTGGTGCGCAACCGCCTCACCAAGAAGATGCCGCCCCGACTGCCCATGGCCCCCGCCCCGGCCCCGGCGTCGGTAGCGGCCCGGACCTCCGGCCTGCCCGGCACTCCGGTACGCGGTCTCCTGGTCGAGTGCACCGAGTGCGGCCGACCGGGCCGGGCGGAGGCGCTCCCGGACGGTCTCTGCGGCCCCTGCCGCCGTACGGGGGACCAGAGCCCGGAACCGGCCGGTGCGGCGGCCCCGGAGCGGAAGGAACGCGATGTTTCGTCCATGGTCGCGAATCTGCGGAACCTGATGCGGACCCCCTGATGCGGACCCCCTGATGCGGCCCCCTGATGCGAATCCCTGAAGCGAACTCCCCGACGGCGAGCGGCTGAAGGCGCGCCCCGGCGTCCTCGCCCGGGGGCGCGTACCGGCCGCCCGGGGGTGCGTACGCCGAGGTGGAGTACGCGCGTCGCCGCTGGTGGAGGGGGGGCGAGCGGCGCCATCGTGGGGGCATGACTCCACCGCTCGTCCCCGCGACCGGCCACGTGCCGCTCGCCGGCCGGATGCTCGTACAGCGCTTCAGCTCCACCCCGCGCGGCGCGCGCCTCGCCCGTCGGCTCGTGCTGCACCAACTCGACCTCTGGGGCCTGCCGTACGGCAGTGAGGCATCGGACACCGCGGCTCAGCTCGTGGCGGAGCTCACCGCCAACGCCGTCACGCACGGCCGCGTCTCCGGGCGGGACTTCGAGATCGCCGTGGACATCACCACCAGTGCCACCGGCACCACTGGCACCACCGGCGCAGAGAGAGGCGGCCGGACAACCCTGCGCATCGCGGTGTCCGACGCCCGGGGCGAACTCAGGCCCCCCGCAGCGGACATGCCGCCCCCGTTGATGCCGCGCCTGGCGGAGAGCGGCCGGGGCATGCTCCTTGTGCGGGCGCTCGCCGACCGGTGGGACGTCATCGACCGCCCACCCGTCGGCAAGACGGTCGTGGCCGAGCTGGACCTGCCGCCGGGCGTCGGCCAAGGGGCCTGAGGGAACCCGGCAGCCGCCGCACCAGGGCCCCGAAGGTCCCGTGGCGGCGGCTGCCGCCCCTCCGGTGGCCCCGGCGGGTCACACCGTCCTGATCGCCGGGTCCGAGACGCCCGGGGCGCCGGTCTCCACGTGACCGGCGAACCGGCGCAGGAAAGTGGCGTCGGCGTCCGAGACGACCGTGACGTCGTACCAGCGGGAGGCCGCCCGCAGGTCGAGCGTGGGGGTGACGGTCGCGCCCGGCTTGACCTTGAAGGTCTGGGCCGCCCCGCCGTAGGCGTTGGTCACCGTCAGGTTCACGGCCGTCGGGCCGGAGTTGGTCAGGGTGAGCTTCAGGTTCCCGCCCGCCGCCACGTGGCGTGCGGTGACCTCGGGGCCGGGCTTGGCCGCCGGGCCGCGCCAGGTGCGCAGGAAGCCGTTGGGGCCCCAGACCGTGAGGTCGATCCGGTTGCCGGTGGAGGCGCTGGTGCTCCAGGTGTCCGAGAGGGTCTTGCCCGCCTCGACGGTGTACGGCCAGGGGCCGTCCGTGCGGTTGCCCGAGGTGCTGTGGAAGTGGGCGCCGAGGGTGGGGCCGCCGGAGAAGGTCAGGGTGAACTTGCCGGTGGAGACCGTGGCCCGGCCGTCCACGTACGGGCTGTAGCCGAGGGCGCGGGTCGGCTTCGAGCCCGCCTCCTGCTTCGGGAGGGCGCCCGTGGCCGGCGGGGTCGGGTGGAAGGACGGGTGACGGTTCTTGTCCGCCGGTACGTATCCGTCCGTGGAGGGAAGCGCGGCGGGGGCCTTGTCTGCCTTGGTGAAGTCGAACGCGGAGGTCAGGTCACCGCAGACGGCGCGGCGCCACGGCGAGATGTTGGGCTCGCGCACCCCGAAGCGCTTCTCCATGAAGCGGATCACCGAGGTGTGGTCGAAGGTCTCGGAGCAGACGTAACCGCCCTTGCTCCACGGCGAGACCACGATCATCGGCACGCGCGGACCGAGACCGAACGGGCCCGCCGCGTAGTCCGTACCACCCGCGTACAGGTCCTTCGACACGTCCGCCGTGGACAGGCCCCAGGCGGAGGAGGCGGGCGGGTACGGCGGCACGACGTGATCGAAGAAGCCGTCGTTCTCGTCGTAGGTGATGAACAGGGCGGTCTTCGCCCACACCGCGGGGTTCGAGGTCAGCGCGTCCAGGACCTGCGAGATGTACCAGGCGCCGAAGTTCGTCGGCCAGTTCGCGTGCTCGCTGAAGGCCTCGGGGGCGGCGATCCAGGAGACCTTCGGGAGGGTCCCGGCGGCAACGTCCGCGCGCAACCGGTCGAAGTACGTGCCGCCCGACTTCACGTCGGTGCCGGTGCGGGCCTTCTCGTAGAGCGGGCTGCCGGGCTGGGCGTCCCGGTAACTGTTGAAGTAGAGCAGGGAGTTGTCGCCGTAGTTGCCGCGGAAGGCGTCGTTGATCCAGCCCCAGGACCCGGCGGCGTCCAGGCCGTCGCCGATGTCCTGGTAGATCTTCCAGGAGACCCCCGCCGACTCCAGCCGCTCGGGATACGTCTTCCAGCCGTAACCGGCCTCCTGGTTGCCGAGGACCGGGCCGCCGCCCGTACCGTCGTTGCCGGTGTGGCCCGACCACAGGTAGTAGCGGTTCGGGTCGGTGGCTCCGATGAACGAGCAGTGGTAGGCGTCGCACACGGTGAACGCGTCGGCGAGCGCGTAGTGGAACGGGATGTCGTTCCGGGTCATGTGCGACATGGTGGTGGCCGTCTTGGCCGGCACCCACTTGTCGTACTTCCCCTTGTTGTACGCCTGCTGGCCGCCCGCCCAGTCGTGGTTCAGCCCCTCCAGGAACTGCATCCCGAGGTCGTCCACCTGCGGGTTGAACGGAAGGACGTCCTTCGTGCCGTCGGACTGGTGGAAGACGGACTTCCCGTTGTCCTGGAGCACCGGCCGGGGGTCCCCGAAGCCTCGCACCCCCTTCATCGCACCGAAGTAGTGATCGAAGGATCGATTCTCCTGCATCAGTACGACGATGTGCTCGATGTCCTGGATGGTTCCGGTACTGCCCTGCGCCGGAATGGCGGCGGCCCTCGCGATGCTCTCGTTCAGCATCGTGAGGGCCGCGGTACCTCCGGCGATCTGCAAGAACCTGCGGCGGTCCAGCTCTGTCATGGGTGACGACCTCGGGGGTGAGGGGGGACGGGGGTGAGGGGCGCCCCAAGGACAGCGGTCCCCCTTTACGCGACGGGGGCGGGTTCGTGACGTGACGGCGTACACCCGGCGAACGGACAGCCCGTCGTCGCGGGGCGGATCGCCGTGGGCGCCGGACCGTCCGCCGGTGCCTGCCGAGTACCCGTCGGAGGGCTCGGTTCACCGCATTTGAACCGCCGCCCGGCTGCCGCTCGCCGATTCCGGCACTCCGCTCGTCCACGCCGTCCGCCGCAGGGGCGGTCAGCAGCGGTCAGGATGCGTCGGCGGAGATGCCCCCGCCAAGTCGTATCCCCTCTATCCGAAGTTCGCCTGCCTCGGACGCCGACCCCGCGAGCGCCCGCCCGACGCCTCGTCCGGCGCGTCGCCGTTCCGATCTTCAGCGCCCGGCGCGGCGAACGACTCCCGGCAGTGCGCGAGGAGTTCGCGCAGCGCCGGGCTCTTGGTGGGAGCGGAGACCAGGGCCAGTACGGCAGGGGTGTCCGCGTCGGTGAGGGGTACGGTCACCAGCCCCGGCCGCCGGGCCACCATGGACGCGGAGAGCACCGCCGCCCCCAGCCCGCGCTCCGCGAGCCGCATCACCGCGGCCGGTGCGGCGGCCCCCAGGGTCACCGTGGGCGTGAGCCCCCGGGCGGCCGTGACCTGGTCCAGCACGGTCCGGATGCCGGTGCCCGGGGGCAGGCAGATGAGGGAATGGGCGCACAGCTCGGCGAGGGTGACCCCGTCGGCAGCCCGGGCGGCGAGCGGATGCCCGGGCGGTACCGCCGCGACGATCGGCTCGCTGATCACCTCGTGTCCGTCCAGGTCGCCCGGCGCCCGGCCCGCCACGCCGATCAGCGCGAGATCGACGTCCCCCTCGCGGACCCGCTCGACCAGCCGGGCGGAGTCGTCCTCGACGAGACCGATCTCGACGCCCGGGTGCGCCAGATGGAAGGTGGACAGCGCCTCGAAGAGCGGCTCCACCGTGCACGCTGTCACCATGCCGACGGCGAGCCGGCCCCGGACCAGCCCGTTCATCTCGTCCACCGCGTGCCGCAGCGCTTCCACCGCGTCGAGCACCGCGCGCGCGTGTCCGAAGGCCACCTCGCCCACGGCGGTCAGACCGGCGCTGCGGCCCGAGCGGTCGATGAGGGTGGCGCCGAGATCGTGCTCCAGCTGACGGATCTGGGCGCTGATCCCGGGCTGACTGATGTGCACACGCTCGGCTGCCCGGGTGAAGTTGGACTCTTCGGCCACGGCGAGAAAGTACTTCAGCTGTCTGAGTTCCATAACCTTTGATTATAGGGGAGGTTGAGATGATTGATTGGACTTCTTCCGCTTCTCCGAAGGACCATGAGAAGGCAGAGATCACGTACCGGAAAGGAACGTTGTGTCCGAGAACGAGAAGGCCCTGAAGCCGGAGGACCTCACCCGCCTCTTCGTGGAGCGCGCCAACGCGGGGGACGCCGCCGGACTCGCGGCGCTCTACGAGGAGGACGCGGTGATGGCGTACCCGCCCGGCAGCACCACGGTCGGCCGGGAGGCCATCCGGCAGCTGTGGGAGCAAGTTCTGTCCCACGCGCCCAAGTTCGAGGCGGAGGAGCCGCTCCCGACCCTCGTCATCGGTGACATCGCGCTGACCTCCACGCCCCCGAAGGACGGTTCCGGCGCCCGTGCCCAGGTGGTCCGGCGCCAGGCGGACGGAAGCTGGCTGCGCATCATCGACCAGCCGGAGTTCCGTCCGCCGGCCGGCTGAGGGTCATGTGCGAGGGGGGTGAAGTCAACTCCCCTCCACCACCGCGGACGTGCCAAGGGCCGCCCGGTGTTCCGTACGAGCGTGGGCCCGGCGTACCGCCGGGCCCATCGCCGTACCGGCGGCCAGGAAGAGCCCGCCGAGCACCAGCCAGCCGGTGAAGCCCCAGGACAGGATCAGCGTGGTGAGCAGCAGCGGCCCGATCAGCCGTGCGACGGCCGTCCCGGCGCCGTAGAAGCCCTGGTACTGGCCCTGCTTGTCGGCGGGAGCGAGCCCGAAGCCGATCTCCCACGAGCCGGAGCCGAGCAGCATCTCGCCGAGGACCTGGATCACGGCCGCCGCCAGCAGGAGGCCGCCCGCCGCCCACGCCGAGGTGCCCAGGGACGAGCACGCGAAGGCCAGGCAGGCCAGCAGCAGGACGTACCCGGCGTGCCGCACCGACCGGGACGCCGAGTCGAGGCCGGTCACCCGGGACGCGATCCGTACCTGGAAGAGCACCACGCTCACGGTGTTGACCACCAGCAGCGCGGAGACCGTCCACCCCGGAGCCTCCGTGCGCTGCACGATCCAGAGCGGCAATGCCACGCTCAGCAGCGGCATGTAGAGCAGCATGACCATGTTGAGCAGGGACACCACGGCGTACGGCCGGTCCCGCAGGACCGCCAACCTGCGTTCGCCCGTGCGTTGTTCGGCGCCTTCCGTTCCCCCCGGTGCCGGCAGGCGGTACAGCATCACCGCCGCGGCCACGAAGCTGAGCGCGTCCAGCGCCAGCGCGGCCACGTACGCGCCCTCGGTGTCGAGTTGCAGGGCGACTCCGCCGAGCGCCGCACCGAGGGCGAGACCCGCGTTCACCGTCGACTGGAGATGGGCGCGGGTCTCCGTACGCCGCGCCGGCTCGACCAGCGCAGCCAGCAGGGCCTGCCGGGCCGCCGCGAGACCGCACTGGGCGCAGGCGTACACGCACACCGCGACCAGGAACGCCGGGTAGGCCCGTACGAGGAGGAAGGAGGCGACCGCCGCCCCGGTGACCAGGGACATCAGGACCGCGATGCCGCGCGGGCCGCGCCGGTCCGCGAGGTGTCCGAGCGGCACCCCGGCCACCGCCCCGAGTGCCCAGCCCAGCGTGAGCGCGGCGCCGATCGCGGTGGGGGAGAGCCCGACGACACGGTTGAAGTAGAGCGCCGAGACCACGTAATAGGCGCCGTCGCCCACCGAGTTGGTGAGCTGGGCCAGGGCGAGCTTTCTCGGCGCGCCCTCCGGGGGGATGATCCGGCTCATGCGCATGTGGTTCCTCTCCGTTGCCGCCCGGTCGTGGCGCGCGTCGCGGTGAAGTCTGCGCCGCGGAGCGGCCGGGCGACACCGAATTGGAGGGGGAACTCGGTTCACCGGAGGCCGAGTCGGGCGGAAGGAGGCGCCTCGGGGACCGCCTTCGGCTCCCGCGCACCCTGGAAGTCGGCCGCCCGGATCAGCAGCAGGGACACCACGCCGCCCACCAGCGCGAGGGAGGCGGAGAGGGTGAGGAGGGTGTTCAGCCCGTCGACGTACCCCGTCACCGCGAGCCGCTCGACGGTGCCCCGCTGCGCCTCGGGGACCAGCGCCGCGGCCCGGTCGATCTCGCCGCCCCGTACGAGGGAGACGATCCGGTCCACGCGGTCACCGGCCCCCGGTACGCCCGCCAGGCCGTCGCGCACCCGGTTGCCGATGATGACGGCGAAGGTGGAACCCAGCACCGCGACCCCGGCGCTCACCCCGAGCTGCCGGAACGTACCGCTGATGCCCGAGGCCATTCCGGAGCGGGAGAAGTCCACGACCCCCACGGCGGTGGAGGCGAGCGGCGGGTTCACCAGCCCGGCGCCGAACCCGCCCAGCACCAGCCCGGGGAGGAAGTGCTCCCAGCCGGAGCGTGCGCCGACCCCGCCCATCAGCAGCAGACCGGCGCCGACCAGGAGCAGCCCGACGCCGATCAGGAAGCGGGGCTGGACCCTGGCGCCGAGACGGCCCGCGAGCAGCGAGGCGAGGAGCATCGCCAGCGAGGAGGCCAGCAGACGCACGCCCGTCTCCAGCGAGGAGTACCGGAGCACCTCCTGGAAGTGCACGGCGAGGAAGAGGAACATCGCGAACAGCGAGCCGTTCATCGCGAACGCCGCGACGGACCCGCCGACGAAGGTCGGGATACGGAACAGCCGCAGCTCGAACATCGGCTCCGCCACCCGCGCCTCGACGAGGAGGAAGGCCGCCAGCAGCACCCCGCCCACGGCGAGGAAGGCGAGCGCGCGGGAGTCGCTCCAGCCGTCCTCGCCCGCGCGGATCAGGCCGTAGCCGAGGGCCGCGAGCCCCGAGGTCAGCAGGGCGAACCCGGGCAGGTCGAGCCGGCGGGCGAACGGTGAGCGGGACTCGTCCACCCGCAGCACGACGATCAGTGCGACCAGGACGCCGATCGGCACGTTGACCAGGAAGACGCCCCGCCAGCTGATGCCGCTGGAGATCAGCCCCCCGGCGACCGGTCCGACCGCGGAGGCGAGTCCGGTGACCATGCCCCACACACCGAACGCCGTGCCGCGCTCCCGGCCCTCGAAACTGCCCGCGAGCAGCGCCAGCCCGGTCGCGAACATCACCGAGCCGCCCATGCCCTGGAAGATCCGGGCGAGGACCAGCGTCAGCGGGGACTGCGCCAGGCCGCACAGCAGGGAGGCGAGCGTGAAGAGGACGACACCGAGGGCGTAGAGGCGGCGGCGCCCGAACCGGTCGGCGAGGGTCCCGCTCGTCAGCAGCAGGGCCGCGAGCGCGAGGGCGTATCCGTCGATCACCCACTGGAGGTCCGAGAACCCGGCGTTCAGGTCCTCCTGCACGTCGGGCATGACGACGTAGACGATGGTGGTGTCCAGCAGGAGCATGAACGTCCCGCCGCACACCCCCAGCAGCGTCCACCACTTCTTCTGCATCTGCGCTCCTTCTGCTCGTCGGGCGGACGGAAAGCGCCGCCGGACGGGAATCCGGCGGCGCTCTCTCTCCCCTCGTTCATGCTCGCGAGCGGGGCGTCAGAAGTCCAAGAGCTGGTTTTTCGCGATGACCGAACCTCTGCTTATGGTGGACGGTTCCGGGAGAGGCCGTGGAGTGCACCGGCTCAGCCGAAGCGTCCGTTGACGTAGTCGGCCGTACGCGCGTCCCGTGGAGAGGCGAACATCGCCTGGGTGTCGCCGTGTTCGACGATGAGGCCGGGCGTGCCCTGCGAGGCGAGGAAGAACGCGCAGGTGTCCGAGACGCGGGCGGCCTGCTGCATGTTGTGGGTGACGATGACGATGGTCACCTCCGACTTCAGCTCGGCGATCGTCTCCTCGATACGCCGCGTGGACGTCGGGTCGAGCGCGGAGCACGGCTCGTCCATCAGCAGCACGCGGGGGCGCACCGCGAGGGAGCGGGCGATGCACAGGCGCTGCTGCTGGCCGCCGGAGAGCGCGCCGCCGGGCTGGCGCAGCCGGTCCTTGACCTCACGCCACAGCCCCGCCTTGGTCAGGCACTCCTCCACCAGGTCGTCCCGGGCGTCCCGGCCGGCCTTGATGGCGTTGAGCTTGAGGCCCGCCAGGACGTTGTCGTACAGCGACATCGCTGGGAACGGGTTGGGCTTCTGGAACACCATGCCGATGTTGCGGCGGGCCTGCGTGATGCGGCGGCCCCGGTCGTAGATGTCGTCGCCGTCGAGCAGCACCCGGCCGGCCAGTGAGGCCGAACCGATCAGCTCGTGCATCCGGTTGAGGATGCGCAGGAACGTCGACTTGCCGCAGCCGGACGGGCCGATGAGGGCGGTGACCTGGCGGGCGGGCATGGTCAGCGAGACCCGGTCCAGGACCTTGTGGTC
The DNA here is from genome assembly GCF_053597235.1 of Streptomyces sp. NPDC001493. Taxonomy (NCBI): domain Bacteria; kingdom Bacillati; phylum Actinomycetota; class Actinomycetes; order Kitasatosporales; family Streptomycetaceae; genus Streptomyces; species Streptomyces sp. NPDC001493. The sequence continues at coordinate 122,202 of NZ_JBSFHV010000009.1, read as the reverse complement.
CCCGAACCACGCGGAGATCTCGTCGGCCTCCAGGGTGGCGGGCCCCTGACCGCGGATCACGCGCGGCTGCACGAGGGTGTCGGTGAACTCGTCGCGGTCGGCTGCTGCGCCGGTCGTGTCGGTGGTGGTCATGGTGACTCCAGAAGGTACGGCGAGATGGTCTGCGCGAAGGTGAACGGGTTCGTCGTCAGAGGAGGTTGGGCAGCAGGGCGGTCAACGCCCCCGCGTCCGCGATGCCGAGGGCGGCGAGCAGCGGTGCCCCGCAGGCCCAGGTCTGCCAGCGGCCCCAGACCCGGTACGCCGCCACCGTGAGCAGGGCCGCCACGAGCAGGGCCTGGGTCCACAGGAACACCTGGAGCCACGAGTCGCCCTCGCCCTTCAGCGCCTGCTCGGACTCGGCGATCCAGCCGGTACGCAGCACCCGCGGCGGGCTCGGCTGGACGGGCGTGACGAGCTTGGCGTCGACGCGAAGGATGCCGGAGGGCGTGTACGGCCCGCCGGTCGCGGTGATCAGGGTGAGCCGGCCCTCGCCGGAGGCGAGCGGGGCGGGGAGCGGATCGCCCGCCCGCCGGATGCCGGTCACCTCGTAACTGACCTTCGCCTGGCCGGTGGTCACGTCGATCCGGGAGCCGGTCGGCAGGTTGTGCAGGTCACCGAAGGGCCCGCCGTACCCCCACTGCCGGCCCATCACGATGGAGGTGCCCGCCTGGCCGGGCAACGGGGTGTCGCGGCGGTGGCCCGGACCGGACATCAGCACGGTCGAGGTGGTGCCCTCGGCGACGACCTCCTCCAGATCGAGGACCGGGATGCGCAGCAGCGCGACGGGGACGCCGGGTTCGAGCGCCTTGCCGTCGAAGGTCTGCTGGCCCACCGGGGCCGTACCCAGGGCGAGTTGCTCCCGCAGGTCGTCGTGGGCGACCTGCTGGTCACGGGCGTGCTGGAGGTGGCCGACGACCGTGAGGTTCGCGGCGAACCCGAACAGCACGGCGGCGAGCACGCACAGGGCGGCGCCGGTCAGGGCGAGACCGGGCCGGGAGGGTGCCGCGTCGGGCGCCGCGGCCGGGCGGGGCGGCTTCTGGTCGGGCGGTGCGGCCGGGGGCGGCGGTGCGAGCACGGACACGATGGGTGCACTCCTGGTCGACGGTACGGAGAGGGGTGGGGCGGTCGGCGCGGCGGCCTCCGCCCGGTACGCGCGGACCCGCTCCGCGCCGCCGGGCCCGGGCCGCCACACGAGGTGGCGGCCACGGGCCCGCGGCGGACGGGTCGGTCGGGGACGGGTGGGTCCGGGACGGGTCAGTGACGCGGGGTGCCGAAGCGGAGCATGCCCTTGCGGCGCACGTGGAGCACGAGGGCGCCGCCGGCGGCGATCAGGGCCAGGCCACCGAGTGCGGCCGTGCCGAGCTGCGCGCCGGTGGAGGCGAGTGCGCCGCCGGAGCCCGAATCGGTGCCGGTGCCGGAGCCGCCGCTGTCGGAGCCGTCGCCGTCGAGGCCGGCGGAGTCGTCGGAGCCGCCGTTGTCGGAGCTGTCGGAACTGTCGGGGCCCGTGGTGTCGCCCGGGCCGTCCGTCGGATCGGTGGGGCCGTCCGTCGGATCGGTGGGGTCGTCCGTCGGATCGGTGGGGTCGTCCGTCGGATCGGTGGGGTCGGCGGTGACGGCGGTCGTACGGAATCCGAACGCGACGCTGTACGCGCCGTCCGCGCCTTCCGCCAGCGTCAGGGTGTGCGGGCCGGCCTCGATGTCGTCGGGGACGGTGAACGCGTAATTCGCCACGGCGCCTCCGTCGTCCGCCGTCGCGCCGGTGAGGGAGGCCCCCTCGTCGAGGGCGACCGTCACCGCCGCCGCCGCCGTGAATCCCCGCGCGGTGATCTTCACCGTGTCACCGGGCTTCAGCGCGGGGTTCGCTCCGAGGGTCACGCCGTCGGCGTCGGTCACGGACAGGGGAGTGTAGACGGGTACCCCACCGTTCACTTCCGAAGCGGCGTACAGCTGGGCGTCGGCAGGGGTGAAGGACGCGTAGTAGTAGGCGCGGCCCTCCACGGTCGGCGCGGGGATGTCGATCTCCGCCACCCCTTCGACAAGGTCCGCCCGCCCGATCTCCACGGGCTGCGCGCTGTCGGTCTCCTTGGACGAGAAGACGACGGTCCCGGTCGCCCCCGCCGGAGTCACGGTGGCCCTCAGCTTGTACGCCTGCCCCACCAGGGCGTTCTCCGGAACGCCGGAGAGCGCGATGCCGGTGGCCTGCTGTTCCAGGACCGACCAGGAGTCCCCCTCGACCTTGATGAGCGCGGTGAAGGCGGGATCGGTCTCGCCCCTCGCCGTGCAGTAGAGGCCGATGGTGTAAACGCCGTCGAAGTTCCCGTCCGGAATGGCTTCCAGGAGACGCTGCCCCAGTGTCCGGTGGAGCACGGCCGGGCTCCACGCGACCAGATCGTCGGAAAAGGCGCCCGTGGTGCTCGGCGCGGACTTCAGCTTCGCCAGGTTCGATGCCAGCGGGTTGCCCGGTACGACCACGGCGAGGTTGGAGACGACCGAGCCCTCCGGGCAGGGACCGTCCGTCTCCGCGTGCGTCGCGAAGAGCGGATCGTCGAGCTTTCCGCTCGTCGGCGTGAGCTTGAGCGCACCGATGGTGGTGAACGCGTGTGCTTGCGTGGTCATGGCGAGCACGGCCGCGAGGGCTGCGAAGAGCAGAGCACAGCTCGTCAGCAGGGCCACGGGCGATCTCAGTGGTGCCAGGCGGTTCATGGGCGGGTTTCCCCCAGGGAGTTCGACGGGTGGACGGATACGCCGGGGGGCCGGGCACCCGTGGGGTGCCCGGCCGTCGTGCTCGGCGGTGTGGTGTGCGGTGCCTCTCCCGGCGTCGTCCGCCCCGTAGGGGGATACGACGCCGGGAGAGGGCGTCAGTTGAGGCCCTGCTGCGTGGTGGTACCGCAGTTGGAGCCGAGGGTGCCGAAGCCGTAGGCGGTGATGGTGGTGGTGGCGGCGCAGACCTTGGAGGTCGAGCCGACGAAGGTGGAGGAGATGGTGGCGTCGGTGAGCTTCGCCGTGGGGACGACGTTGTAGACGTCACGGTTGAAGCTGAAGACGGTGTTGAGGGTGAAGGTGGAGGCGTTGTAGGGCGCGGTGCCGTTGACCTTGATCAGGTCGGTGGCGCCGTGGATGTCGGTGACGGTGCCGCTGACCTGCGCGATGTACTGCGCCACCGAGTACGGGGCGATGTCACCGGCGGTGTCCAGCGCCAGACCGTTGTTCTCCTGCACCGACTGGTTGACACAGCTGCCGACCTGCGCGTCCGTCAGACCGAGCTTCTCCAGGAAGAAGGAGCGCGTGCCGGAGCCGGTCTGCGGCAGCAGCGGCGTGAGGGTCACGCCGTTCAGCGTGGTGGTGGTGCACTGGTAGATGGCCTTCAGCTGCGCCGTGGTGAGGTCCTGGGCGCCGGAGGCGTAGAGCGCGCTGTCGGTGCGGACCGCGACGGACACCGCGTCCTTGGCGAAGGGAATCCAGGTGAGCAGGGTTCCCGTCGTCTTGGCGCCGCGCGAGGAGCGGGCGAAGTCGATGCAGTCCTTGGTGGTGTCGTTGACGTCGGTGGCGAGCGCGGTGATGCCCGCCGAGGACCCGTTGGGGCGGCTGATCGCACAGCCGGAGCGGGTCGTGATCGAGGCCGAGCCGGTGGCGTCGTACGAGGCGATGATCTTGCTGCCGGAGGCGTTCAGGACCACGTTGCCGAGGGCGTTCACGACGTCCTGGGTCGTGTCCGAGCCGACACCGGCCAGGATGCGGTACTCGGTGGCCGGCGGGTCGGCGATGGCGGCCGGGGCGGCGAACGCGCCGAGGGCGAGAGCGACAGCACCGACGACGGCACCGGCACGAACACGAGACGTGACGTTCACTGTTTTCTCCTCCGTGAATACGGATCTCATGCTTACGGATGACGGGAAAACCCCGTGGGAAAGAGCAGTGGAGCAATCCGGATTCTGGTGCCTCCGGCCCGTCGGCCGGCGGTGCCCACACTTCCCGATCGGCGTGCGGGAGGCCACAAATCCGAGGGGCGGATCAGGTGAATGGATTGTTTCCTGCGCCACCCTTGGAGGTTCCGGGCGTACTGCCGGGAAATCGCGCCTTCCTGGAAAGAGGACATTCCGGGAAAGCGCGAATTCCTTGCGCTGTCCTATGGGGCGCCGGCTGCCTCCGTCCTGCCCCTGCGCGTGGAGAGACGCAGCAGGACAGGTCCCGACAGAGAGGCCGCGCCACCCAGGACGAGCACGCCGAGCAGGACCCAGCGGACCGCACCGAGCAGCTCGGAGGGGGTGCTGCCGGACGCCGTCGTGGCTGTGGTCCCTCCCGAGGCGGCGGCAACGCCGCCGCCCGCCGCTGCGGTCCCGGGCGCTCCGGGCGCCTCGGACGCTCCGGTGGACCCGGACACCCCTGTGGAACCGCCCGTCGAGCCGGACGAGGCTGATCCCGTGCCGCTCGTGCCGGAGCCGCCGCCCGAGGTGGCGCCGTTGCCGCCGGCGTCCGAGGAACCGCCGTCCGCCGAGGTCCCGTCCTCGGTGACCACGCCCTTTTCCAGTGCGGTCGCTGCCGCGAGCGCCTGGGTGCGCAACTCCTTCGGCAGCGGGGCGTACCCGGCCGGGAGCTGACCGGGCGCGGTGCCGGGCGTCTGTCCGTCACCCGCGGCGTACCGGATGACCTTGGCGTAGTCCGCGCGGGCGTCCGCCGCCTGGTCCACGGAGGCAGCCGCGTAGACGACGGAGGTGAGCGGGTAGGCGCTGCCGCGCGCCTTGGCGGGATCGGTCGTCTTCACTCCCGGGACGGCGGAGTCCGGCATCTGCGTGACCGCCTTGAGCATGGTGGCGGTCGTCGGCTTCACGAAGGTGCCGTCGGCGTTGGGCAGGGCCGCCACGTCCAGGAGGTACCGGTCGGAGGAAGCGGTGTCCGCGATGCCGATCTCGTGGGCGCTGTTCAGCGGCGGGCGCGTTCCCGTCAGCCCCGGCGGAGACGTGGTCGCGTTGCAGGTGAACGCCAGGCCCGAGTAACCCCGTCGGATCTTCAGGGCGGTGCTGTGCATGTCATTGGCGTACGGTACGAGATTCTGGCTTCCGTATTCGATTCCGGGGCACTGGGTGGGCGTCGAGGTGATGTCACTCTTCGGGTAGTAGTCGAAGGGTTCTTCGGTCAGACCGATACCCTTGTAGCTGGTGTTGAGATGCATTCCCCAAGGGTCGGGATTCCCTTCGAGGAACGAGCGGGCGTCTTTGTCCTGGATGAGGTAGCGCCAGAGCATGCGCGCGGTGTCGGAATTATCCAGGCCGACGACTATTCCGTTCGGCGCTTCGCGTCCGGCATTGATCTCGGGGTTCAACTGGAGGAATTCCGGGTCCGAAGCGATCCTGATGGGATTCCCCGCGACGGACTCGGGCTGTGGTAGGCCGAAGGTCCCCATCTGTACGTTCTCCACGTACGACTCGGTCAGCAGCTTCGCCAGGAGCCTCTGGTTGAGGCGCAGCCGGCTCGCATGGTGCGAGACCTGGGTGGACGCGTCCGTGTAGTTCCACATGAAGCCGATGGCGAGTCCGCTGATCGCGACCGGCGCGTGCACGACGGGGGCGGAGTCGGCGTCGACCTCGACCGGGTCAACGGTGAAGGCGAGGCCGGGCGAGGTGTCCGTCGGCGCGGTGACCGCCGAGCGCGCGGTCTCCTCACCGGCCTGGGTGAAGGTGAAGCGATGGGATCCGTCGGTGCAGAGTGTGCTCTGCCACGAGGTCATCGCGTCGGTGACCAGCTCGGAGCCGATGGTGCGCCGTTCGGGCTTGTCGGGGTCGCAGTTGTCGCCCACGGGAAGGAAGTCGAGCCGGAACGTCAGGCGCTGGTCCCAGATCGACTGGCTCAGCGCACTCGCCGCCGCGGGGGACGACGAGGACTCCGCCAGTCGGCCGTCCGGGTTGTGGTCGCCCCGCGGGACAGCGACGAGCCAGCACGGCTGGACCGCCCCCTCGGCGTTCCGGCGGGCTCCGCAACCCAGGTGCGGTGACTCCACGGAGGTCCGCACCTCGAAGATGGCCTCACCCGATCCCTCGGAGTCGTTCGCCACCCAGGGAATGTTGTTGGTGTCCCCGTCGGTGAAGTAGGTGTAGTCGAAGGCCCCCGTCGTCGTGGCGCCGCTGACCGGACGGAAGGGGACGAACTTGTTGCCGCCCAGGGGTTCGTCGGGGAGGTCCGCGTAGTCGCCCTCGGCGGGGTCGGCGTCCGAAGCCGGTGTGAGCGCCCGCGTGGAACCGGGAGAGGCGCTGCTCGTCGCCCCGAACTCGCACTGCTCGCGCGAGGGCCCCGCGTCGGGATCGTCGCCCCAGCACTGCATCAGTTGCATGAAGTCCCGGGCCGGCTCCGTGGTGCCCGGAGTACCGCCCGTCCAGGAGACTTTGACCGCCTGCCCCCGCAGGTCCTTGGTCTGGCTGACCGTCACCTTCAGCGTGGAGAAGTCGTCGTACGGCCCCTTCCTGCCGGTCTTCGTCACCGCGGAGCCGTTCTGTTCCGCCGCGCTCGCCGGGGTGTCACCGCCCGGCGGCACCGGCAGCACGGCGAGCACGAGAGCCGCCGTCAGCGCGCCCAGGCCCGCCACGACCCGGCGCCGCGCGGACACCGGGGCGTGTGTCGAAAGCCCCGCCTGTCCGGCGTCGCCCGGCACGCGCCCCAGCCGCCCCGGTGCCGTCACACGCGTGCGGCGCACGAGCGGTCCCCTCTCCCGTGGCTCGTCGTCGTGGGTCTTCCGCGCGCCGCTCATGCCGCGTCCCCCCTGCGCCGTGAGCGGGCCGCCATCGTCCGTGCGGTCAGCGGGGGTACGACGACCAACGCGACGAGCAGCAGCGCGGAGAGCGCCATCAGCGCGCCGCGCAGCCCGGGGCCGCTGCCCGAGGCGAGGGTGACGGGGTTGGCGACGACCGAACTGTCGCCGACCGCGGCGGAGTCGGTGATCACCTCGCCGGTGTCGGGGTCGACCGCGGTGCCCGCGCCGCCGACCGCGGCGCCGCCGCCGCCCGTCGCCTGGGCGTCGGGCTGCCCGTCGCCGTCCGCGTCCGCCGCCGCGCCGCCCGTGCCGCCGCTCGGCGCACCCTGGCCACCGGTCGCCGATCCGCCGCCCGTCGAGGCCGCGGTGCCGGTCGTTCCGCCCGTGGAGGAGCCGCCGGTGCCGGAAGCACCGGGCTTGACCGGGGTCGTCCTGGTGTCACCGGCGGTGCCGGTGGTGCACTGCGTGGGGCCCTGCTTGTCGCACGCCTTCGGCTGGGGCGCCTTCTTCGCGAGGGTGTTGCTGCCGTCGCTGGAGAAGGTGGGGTTGCGGCACTTGCCGATGTCGATCGAGGAGGTGGGTGCTCCGGGCACCTTGCGCAGCTGGTCGAAGCCGGCCTGCACGAGGTTCTTCGGGAGCGGCGAGTAGCCGAGCTCCTCCGCCTGCTGCTGGCCGTCGCAGAGGAAGTAACGGCCGAACGTACCGAGTGAGTTGCCCTTGTCCTTGGTGAATCCCGCCTCCTCCTTCGTCGGCAGGATCATGTAGCTGTAGCTGGACAGCGGGTAGGTGCGGTCGTCGTTGTTGCGGTAGACGCCGTCGAGGATCTGGGTGAGGTAGGAGGGGCTGTTCTTGTCGGTGTTGATCTTCGCGCCGAGCAGGCCGACGGCGACGCTGGCGGCGGTCGGTTCCACGTAGTAGCCCGAGGCGTTGAGCATCTTGACGACCGGGAAGCCCGTCTTCAGGGCGTAGGAGTACTCGACGTAGGTGATCGCACCCTCGCCGGACGTCTGGCGGACATGGCCGGCGACACCGTTCGACCCCGACTTGGCGATCATCGAACTCCCGCCGAGCAGCGGGTAGTTCGAGGTCATGCCGCAACCGCTGCCGCGGCCGGTCTTGTTGCAGTAGGCGTTCCAGACCGACGTCTGCTCCTTGGCCATCCAGGTGGTGAACTGGGCGGTCGTGCCGGAGCCGTCGGAGCGGACGACGGGGATGATCTGACGGGCGGGCAGGGTCAGCCCCGGGTTGTCCGCCTTGATCGCGCCGTCGTTCCAGCGGGTGATCTGCCCGGTGAAGATCTTCGCGAGGACCGGACCGGAGAGCCGCAGGTTGGTGACCCGCTTGCCGTTGATCTTCAGGTTGTACATGAACGACGTACCGCCGGCGACGATCGGCATGTAGGCGTAGCCGCGCTGCGGGGGCGAGTCGCGGACGCCCTGCTCGTACAGCCCGTACGGGATCTCGGAGACGGCGAAGTCCACCACGTTGTTGCGGAACTGCTCACGGCCCTGGGAGGAGCCGTTGTCGGTGAAGTTGACCGTCATGCCGAAGTTGGCCTTGACGTTACGGACCCACTGGGTGACCGCGTTGGCGCTCCAGGTGGAGCCGGAGCCGGTGATCTTCGCGTACGAGGCGGCCTCGGCGACGGGTGCCCGGACGGCCGAGAGCGCGCCGAACACCAGCAGCAGGGCCAGCAGCATCACCCCCGAACGGGCCGGGGCGTTGACGGGTCTCACGATGTTCTCCTTGGCGGTGTGCGGGTGCGCGGCACGCGGGTTCTGGGGGTGCGGGCAGGGGTGACGGCCGGACGGGGCGGGCGTCACGGTGTCGAGGGGTGTGCGTGCGGCGCCGGGCCGGTGGGCGGCTCGGCAGGGCGTACGGGGCGTACGGGGCCCCGCGCCGCGAAGCGGGCCGCGTCCCGGCGGGAGGCGGTGACCCTGCGGTGCTCCTGGCCCCGCGAGAGCTGCCCCGGGCCGCGTCCGCCCAGCACCCGGGCGAGGACGAACAGCAGCAGCACCAGGGCCATGAGCAGCGCGGCGGTACCGAATCCGCGCGAGATCATGTTCGGCTCGGGCGAGCGGACGAAGGTGAAGGTGGCCAGCGGCAGCGACACCATCGGCCCGGAGAACGGGTCCCAGTTCATCTCGGCGGTGAAGCCCGCGGTGAGGAGCACCGGCGAGGTCTCGCCGATGCCCCGGGCGGTGCCGAGGATCACCGAGGTCGTCAGCCCGGAGCGGCAGGTGGGCAGGACGACGTGCCAGACCGTCCGCCAGCGGGAGGTGCCGAGCGCGTAACTGGCCTCGCGCAGGGTGCCGGGCACCAGTCGGATGACGACGTCGGCGGCGCGGATCACGATCGGCAGCATCATCACGGAGAGCGCGAGCGCCGCCGCGAAGCCGGAGCGGTCCATGCCGACGGCGAGGATCACGGTGGCGTAGATGAACAGTCCGGCCACGATGGACGGCAGCGCGGTCATCGCTTCCACCACCGTGCGGACGAACCGCGCGAAGGGGCCGGGCACCTCGGTGAGGAAGACCGCGCAGACCAGCCCGACCGGGACGGTGACCAGCAGCGCGATGGTGATCATGATGAGCGTGCCCACGGCCGCGTGCAGCGCGCCGCCCACCGACAACGGCTCCAGCGGACCGGCGAACCGCATGTCCTCGGTGAAGAAGTTGAGGTGCGCCAGCGCCTGGCGGCCCTCGAAGAGCGCGTAGACGACGACGTAGACGAGGATCGCCACCAGCAGCAGTCCGAGTGAACGGATCACGGCGGCGGCGACCCGGTCCACGACCGCCGGGCCGTCCTCGTCCAGCGAGACCACCAGGGCGTACAGCCCGAGGAAGAGGACGTACGCCACGACGACGAACCCGACCGCGCCGTTGAACGGGGTGAGCCGGGCGAAGACCAGCCAGGTCAGCGAGAGCGATCCGGCGGCGGAGCCGAACAGGGCGTACAGGTCGCTCGCGCGCAGCGGGGGCAGGGCCCGCCGCCGTTCGCCGGCGGGGTCCTTCGTACGGGCGGGCCCGGGCAGGAAGGTACGGGGCGCGGCGCCGGGGGCCGGGTCGGCGCCACCGGACGCGCGGGGCGCTTCAGGGGCCAGAGTCATGGTCGTAACGCTCATTTCTGGGGCAAGAAACCGGGCAGAACCGGGCGCGTACCGCGCGGGGTGAGGGCGGCGCGCTCACGCGTCGCTGGACGCGCCGGAGCGGCTGCGGGCGACGATGGACGACGCCGCGAAGTTGACGATCAGCGTCATGACGAACAGGGCGAATCCGGCCGCCATCAGCGCCGACATCCCGAACTCGCCCGCCTCGCCGTAGCGGAGGGCGATGAGCGAGGAGACCGAGCTGGTACCGGCCTGGAGCACGTGCCACTGCACGTCGAAGGTGAGCGAGATGACCATGAAGACACCGATCGTCTCGCCGAGGGCACGGCCGAGCCCGAGCATCGTGCCGCCGATGATGCCGCCCTTGGCGAAGGGCAGGACCACGCTGCGGATCATGCCCCAGCGGGTCGCCCCGAGGGCGTAGGCACCCTCCCGCTCACCGGCCGGGGCCTGCGAGAAGACCTCGCGCATGATCGAGCAGATGATCGGCGCGATCATCATCGCGACGACCAGCCCCGCGAGCATCGAGGACGAGGTGTAGACGCTCGGCGGCGAGAGCGGGTCGTCCGGGTCCGCGCCCTCGACGCCGAACACCGGTATCCAGCCGAGGTAGGTGGCGATCCACCGCGCGGTGGGCACCACCTTGTCCTGGAGGAAGAAGAAGCCGAACAGGCCGTACACCACGGACGGCACGGCGGCCATCAGGTCGACCACGCTGATGAGCGTGCGGCGCAGCCTCGGCGAGGCGTACTCGGAGATGTAGAGCGCGGAACCGAGGGCCAGCGGGAACGCGAAGGCGATCGCGATCAGGGCGATGAGGACCGTCCCGACGAGCACGGCGGCGATGCCGAAGTTGCCCGCGTCGGGCGCCCATTGGGAGGTGGTGAAGAAGGACCAGCCGGCGTCCTCCAGCGCGAGCCGGGCCCGCGCGAAGAGGAACCCGCCGACGAGCAGCATCACCAGCAGGACGAGGGTCCCGCCGGAGCGGGCGACCGTGCGGAAGACCTTGTCCGGCAGGCCGGGGTCCGCGTACAGCCGCCGCGGAGCGTCGCCGGCCCGCCCGCCGCCCGCCGCCGGAGCTCCGAACGGGCCGGCGGCGGCTCCGGCGGCGGCTCCGGCGGACGGAGCGCCGTCAGCGCTTCCGGGGAGGACGCCGTCGTCCGTCAGGCGTCTGGATCTTTTCAGCGAAGGCACGCCCCGACGCTCGACCGATCCGGTGGACGGACACGTCCTGAGAGGTGAACGAGAGGGGCCCTGGGGGCAACTTCGGCATTCCTGGCACCGTTGTGCTCAAGAGCTACCCCAGAACGCCTCCTCTTCCACCTTCAGTCCGGGCAGCATCGCGCGGAATCGGTCATAGGCGGAGCGGCAGGTCGCATGCCGCTCGTACGTCCTCGGCGAGGCGGCCACCACGGTGCCCGACCCGTCCCGCAGCACCCAGACCCAGCCGCCGCCCCCCTGGCGGTGCTGAATCCCCCCGGAGTGGTGCGCGTGCGCCGCGCACAGCTCGACGAACGCCGCCCTGCACCGCGCGTGCGAGCCGAACGACACCCTCGCCACCGCCATCGGCCGGCCGTTCGACGCGACCAGCCGCCAGCCGTACCCCCCGTGTGTGTCGATGTCTATCTGACATCGCGTGCCCGTCGTACCGGCGGCCGATCTCGCCGCCTCCTTCGGCTGTTCCATGCCCCACCCCTCGCCGCCCCTTCACAGAAAAGACCGCAGGGTACGCACCTGCGTGGGCGGCAGAGGCAATCTACTGAGATGCGGGGAACCATGGAGAGGCAAAGGAGACCCCAAAGGTCACGATTCATGACGCGGTAACCATGCGGCCATGCTGGGGAAATCGCCCGAGACCGCCCCCTCCGCGCGGGAGTGCGCCGGGAGTGCGCCGAGGGGCGGAGCGGTGGGGGAGGGACGGGTGTTCCGGGGCGGAACTGGGGCCTCCGGATTGTTTCCGCGGCCGGGCAGGGCGGGGGCGCCCCGCGGGTGGGCGAACCTGGGCGTGTGCCGCCCGGGCCCTGAGTGCGTGGGGGCGGATCGGAGCCGTACACGAAGGTGCTCGGGGGCACGGGCGGGCGTACGGGTGTGGGCACAGGAACGGGCACGCGTACGGGCACGCGTACGGGCACGGCTGCGGGGCGGGCGGGGGCTCCGTCCGTTGCCCCCGCCCGCCCCGTACGCTCCCGCGCCGCCGCGCGTTCGCCTCAGCCGTGCAGGCGTACCGGCAGCCGCTGCACGCTGTTGCCCACGAAGGAGGCGTGCCGGGGCAGTTCGGGCTCGGGCACCGCCAGGTCGAGGTCGGGGAAGCGGGTGAACAGCTGCTCCAGTGCCGCCGTGCCTTCCATCCGGGCCAGCGGAGCCCCCATGCAGTAATGGGCGCCGTGGCCCAGCGAGAGGTGACGGGCCTTGCTGTCGCGGGTGATGTCGAAGCGCGCGGCGTCGGGGCCGTGGGCGTTCGTGTCGCGGCCGGCCGCCGAGTAACCGGCCAGCACCGGCGTCCCCTTGGGGATCACGGTGCCGTCGAGCTCCAGGTCGCGCGTCGGGTAGCGGAACGGGAAGTAGCTCACCGGGCTGTCCCAGCGCAGCGTCTCCTCCACCACGTCCTCCCAGCTCGCCTCGCCCGCGAGGACCAGGGCGAGCTGGTCGCGGTGGGTGCAGAGCGCCCGCACCGCGTTGGTGATGAGGTTGAGGGTCGTCTCGTGCCCGGCGATGATCGTGAGCATCAGAGTGCCGAGCAGCTCCTGCGGGGCCAGCCGGTCACCGTTCTCCTCGCGGGCCGCGATCAGCGCGGTGGTGAGGTCGTCCCCCGGCTCCTCGGTCCGGGCGGTGGCGACCGCGCTCAGCACCTCCACCATCTCCCGGTTGGCGGCCATCGCCTCCTCCGGGCCGATGTCCGTGGCGACGATCTGGTTGGACAGCCGGTGCAGCCGGTCGTGGTGTTCGGGCCCCACGCCCAGCAGTTCGCAGATGACGCCCATCGGCAGCGGCAGCGCGAAGTGCGTCCGCAGATCGGCGACCCCGTCCCCGGCCTCGGCGGCGGCCTCCAGGCCGTCCAGCAGCGAGGCGGTCAACGCCTCTATGCGCGGCCTGAGTTCCTCCACCCGGCGCGGGGTGAACGCCTTGCTCATCAGGGACCGCAGCCGCCGGTGGTCGGCGCCGTCGGCGGTCGTCATCCCCTGCACGGTGGCGAACGTCTTCAGCGGCCAGCCGTCCGCGATCTCACCGGCCTGGAGCGCCGCGAAGTGCGCCGCGTTCTTCGCGACGTCGGGGTGCTGGAGGAACTCCTTGAGCGCGTCGTGCCCCAGCACCGCCATGCCCGCCACCTCGCCGGGCATGATCACCTCGGTGACCGCGGAACGCTGCAGCAGCCGTGCGTTGGCCGCGTGCGGGCAGCCGCCCGCAGGGTCGAGGCGGTACGGCCCGTCGGCCGCGGAGTTCACCGGTGACGTGTTCAACAGAGCTCTCCAGATTCGAGGATGAGTGGTCGCGGGGCGGTACGCCGTGCTCCGCGGAGCACGGGTCCTCGGCGCGGGCCGACGGCGCGGAGTCGTCGGCGGGGGCGGCGGCGCGGGGTCGTCGGCGCGGGTGGTGGCGCGGGTTCGTCAGTACGGCACGGTCGAGGACGGCCGGGGCACGGCGGTGCTCCAGGGCGCCGTCCGGGCCGGCGCGAGGTCCCTCGCCGACTGCGGGGAGACCTCCCCCTGCGGCAGCTGCGGCGTGCCGAACCGTACCGGGAGCGCACCCAGACCCTTGCTCCAGGGAGACTTGATCCACTCCAACTCCGATTCGGCCACGGCGAGTTCCAGATCAGGAAGCCGGTGCCGGATGGTGTCCACCGCGGTCCGGGTGATCAGCCGGGCCGGGTCCTGCGCGGGGCAGGTGTGCGGTCCGGCACCGAACGCCAGATGGGAGCGGTTGCCGACCACCGGCACACCGTCGGCCGGCAGGATCTCCGGGTCCGCGTTGGCCGCCGCGAGGCCCAGGATCAGCATGTCGCCGGTACGGACGTCCTGTCCGCCGAACCGCATGTCGCGGGTGGCGTAGCGGGCGGGGAAGTTCTGGGTGGGCGGGAAGCGCCACAGCACCAGGTCGAGCGCGTCGTCCACGCTCAGGTGGCCGCCGGCCAGCGAGGAGCGGAACGCCGGGTCGCACAGGAGGATGCGCAGCGTGGTGGCGATCCAGTTCACCGTGGTCTGGTTGCCCGCGACGAACATCACCACCAGGTTGTGCAGCACCTCCTCGTCGGTGAGCTCCGCCGGGTGGTTCAGCAGCGTGGAGGTGATGTCCTCGCCGGGCTCGCGCCGCTTCTCCTTGATCAGCCCGTAGAGGATGGCGCCCATCCGGCGGCTGGCGTCCGCCGAGCCGCTGGTGGCGGAGACGGTGCCCGCGACGGCCTCCACCAGCTCCCGCCCGGTGCGGTCGTCCAGCCCGAGCAGTCCGGTGATCACCCGCAGCGGCAGCGTACGGGCGTAGTCGGCGACCAGGTCCGCCTCGCCCCGCGCGGCGAACGAGGCGATCAGCCCCTCGGAGGCGGCCCGGACGCTGCGGCGCAGCTCGTGGCCGTTGATCCCGGCGAGCCCGTCCGAGACGGCCGCCCGCATCCTGCGGTGCTGCTGCCCGTCCGCGAAGAGCAGCGCGGGGCGCCAGCCGACCATCGGGAGGATCGGCGAGTCGGCGGGCACCCGGCCTTCGCGCAGCAGACGCCAGTGGCGCGGGTCGTGCGAGAAGTCCCCTTCGTCGCGGGTGAGCTTGAGCAGCTCGCGGTGGCCCAGCACCAGCCAGGCGTCGATGCCCGGAGCCACGGAGACCGGGGCGACCGGTCCGTGCGCGTCGCGCATCTGCTCGTACAGCAGGGGCATCCGGTCACCGTCGAGATCCGGCCCGTACAGCGGCGTCGCCGTGGACGCGGACGGGGCGGCGGGCCAGGGGCAGCCGGCGGCGGACCCGGCCGGGGAATGCGGGGTGCTCATGAAGGCTCCGTGGCGACATGGATGAGGTGGCTGACGAGGGCGATCAGGGCCCGGATCGACGACTCCTCGTCGCGCGCGTCGCACAGGACCAGGGGCGTCCCGGGCAGCAGATCGAGCGCGTCGCGCAGTTCGTCCGTGTCGTGCAGAGGACTGCCGGGGAAGACGTTCACGGCGACGGCGAACGGCAGATCCAGGTCCTCCAGGTTGCCCAGCGCGTCGAAGGAGGCGGTCAGGTCCCGGGTGTCGACCAGGGCGAGCGCCCCCAGCGCACCCTTGGCGAGGTCCCGCCAGGCCGGCAGGAACCGCTGCTGCCCCGGCGTACCGAACAGGTAGAGCACCAGATCGCCGTCGACGGTCAGCCGACCGAAGTCGAGGGCGACCGTGGTGGTCGTCTTGGTGCTGTCCACGACGGTGTCGACCCGGGCGCCCGCCTGGGTCATCGCGGCCTCGGTGAAGAGCGGCTCGATCTCCGAGACCGTCCCGATCAGCGTGGTCTTGCCCACCCCCAGCGGGCCGACGACCAGGATCTTCGCCGCCCCCGCCACGCTGGACGCGACGTACTTCCCGGAGGTGGGACCGGCCGGGGTTCCCCGGCCCGGGGCGGGTGCCGGACCGGCCTCGACGAAGGCTTCAGATACGGCTTTCGAGACCATCGAGGACCTTTCTGAGCATGGTCACATCGGCGCGTTCGGCCGCGGGAATGGGAGGGCGGGTCACGATCAGCCCCCACTGGACGAGATCGGCGAGCAGCACCTGCACGACCGAGGGCGGCTGGCGCAGGTGCGCGGCCACTTCCGCGACCGAGATGAGCCCCTCGCAGTGCGTCAGGATGGCGAGGTGCTCCGGCTGGAGGGACGCCGGGAACGCCGCCTCCGTGGCCATCACCAGCGACTCCCAGGACAACGGCTCGGCGCCGGACTCCGCACGGCCGCGGGTGATGACGTAGGGGCGTACCGCCGAGGCTCTCGGCTCCTCGGACCGTCCCGTCATGACGACGCGATGGCCTGATCCCGCGGCAGACTGCTCAGGTGCGCGCCGATCTTCGCCACCAGCAGCTGCATTTGCTGCGCCACGAGACCGACGTCCGCCTCCAGGTCCGTGGCGACACCCAGGTGCGCGCCGACCCCGGCATGGGTGAACAGGACGAACCCGTGGTCGGACTCGAGCATCAGCTGGCGCAGCCCCACACCGGAGCCGAAGAGCAGGGTCGTCGTGGAGCGGCCCGTCATGGTCATCGCCGCGCAGGCCGCCGAGAGCGACTCCGCCTCGGCGACGCTGAGACCCGACACCGGGCCCTTGAGGTTCTCCGCGGACGCGTGGCCGAGACGCAGGCCGTCCTCCGAGACGACGACCGCGTGCCGGACGCCGGGGATCTCGGTGAGCGGGCGGAGCATCCAGCCCAGGTCGGGGAGTCGAGTGATGGTTCCGGTCACGACCGGCCTCCGTGCTGCTGGTTCGGGCTACTGGGCAGAGACGGTTCGCCGGGCGGCGCCGCCTCGGGTTGAGCGGTGGCCGGCCGGGGCCGCGCCTCGTCCGCGCCGAGGGCGGCGCGTCCGCGCAGGGTGCCGGAGACCACGCTGGCGATCGACGCGCGGGCCGCCTCCGGCGTCCACGGTGCGGACTCGGGGGCGGGCCGCGCCGGGGGCACCGAGTGCCGGGCCGCCCGCGGCGGCACGGCGTCCGGGGCGTCCGCGGTACGGGCCGGGCTCCGCCGGCTGCGGCGGCGGGGGAGACCCGCGGTCCGCGGGCCGTCCTCCGAGGACGGCCCGGCCGGGCCGAGGCCGTCGTCCCGGGTTTCCGCCCGGGTGTGCTCCGCGTACTCGGCGCTGCCGGCGCTGCCGGCGCTCCCTGCGTACACGTCGTGCTCGGCCTCGGCGTCCCCGGCCGGTCGCGGCTCTTCCCGCGCCGGGAGCTCCAGGGACTCCGGACCGTCCCCGGGCCACGTGTCCGGACGCCGGTGCGCCGGGACGCGCGCCGCCGGCTCGGTCAGCAGCCGGAACGGTACGAACATCACGGCGCGGGTCCCGCCGTACGCGGACGTCCCGCTCAGCTCCACGTTGAAGCCGAGCTCGCGCCCCCACCGGCCGACACAGGCCAGGCCGAGCCGGGGCACCGCACCCAGCCGGGTCAGGTCCAGATCGTCGTGCAGCTGGCCCCGGGCCTGCTGCAACACGTCCGGCGGCATGCCGAGCCCGGCGTCGTCGATCTCGACGACCGCACCGGCACCCACCTCCCGCACGCTGACGATGACCTGGGAGCGCGAGGGCGAGAACACCGTGGCGTTCTCCAGGAGTTCGGCGATGGCGTGCATCAGCCCTTCCGCCGCCGGAGGCGCCGCGTACAGCGTCTGCCCGCCGTGCACCTCGATCCGCCCGAACTCCACGATCCGCGACTGAGCGCCGCGCACACAGTCGTACAGCGAGACCGGACGGGTCTCCCGGCGCGCGGGCCAGATGCCGCACATCACCAGGAGCGTCTGCGCCTTGCGGGTCATCTGGGAGGCCGCGTGGTCGGCCTTCATCACCTCGGCCATCAGGCGGGGATCGTCCAGCGAGCGTTCCACCTGGTCCAGCACCTGCTGCTGCACCGTGGCCATCACGTGCATGGTGCGCGCCACCGACTCGAAGGCGGCCATCACCGAATCGCGCAGGACGCGTTCGCGGTGCACCGCCTCGTCGGAGCCGAGCACGTCCACCACCAGGTCCAGCGACCGTGCGAACTCCTCGCCCGTCTCGCGACGTTCACGCAGCGGACCCGGCGCCCCGTCCACCCGCTGCCCGGTGCGCAGCAGTTCGGTGATGGCCGGTACGCGCACCTGGGCGAGGTGCGCCACTTCCGCGTCCCGGGCGGCGGCGAGCGACACCGCCTCGGCGCGGTGGGCGCGTTCGGCGTTCAGCTTCCGGGCGAGCAGCACCACCGGGGCGATCAGCAGCACGGCGACGGCGACACCACCGGCCGCCAGCACACGCCGTGCGTCGCCGGTGACGACCAGGGCCGACACCGCGCAGCCGGCCGCGAGCACGGCGGCGGCCGGCCAGACCACGGCGGGGCGGAGCACTCTCTCGTACACCGGCCGCTCGGTCCGCTTCGCGGGACGCGCTGTGCCGGTCTGCGGTCTCACCACGACGGCCTCGCCCCGACGGCCTTGCAGAACACAGCGCCAGCCACGAGGAATGGACCCTTCCAGGACACGTCGAACTCCCTTGCGAGATCAAAGGCATGCAGAGCCTAGACCAAACGGTCTGACTTCCAAGGGGGGTGAGGAGGACTGCTCGTCAAGATCGCAACAGTTATGGCGACTTGTCGTACACGTACTTCCGGAATTCGAGATGTCGCGGGGGTGCTGCTCCTCGTGCCACCCATGGGCCGGTCCACCAGCGGCGATGGACCGGCCCGGGGGCGGGGCCGGGTGACGTCGTCGCGCGGACGGACGCGCGGACGGAGCTCCCGGCGCGGGAATTCCCGACGGCATCACCCGGTATCGCCGGGAACTCCACATACGAGCCGCATTTCCGGCCGGCTCTTTCCGGCCGACTTTTCGCGGCCCTGTCCGGCCGCCCCTGCCCTGCGTTGCACACAGGCAGGGGCGGCCGTCACGGGCGGGGCTGCCCGTCCTTCGTCGCCGTGGACCTGGCGGCGGCCTCGATCAGGTCGAGGACAGCGCCGGGGTGGGAGACGAGGGCGGCGTGCGAGCTGTTGATCTCCACGGTACGGGCCCGGGCGCGGCGCGCTTCGAAGCGCTCCAGGTCGCTCCCGAGGGTCTTGTCCTGCCGGGCGACGAGCGCCCAGCTGGGGATGGTGCGCCAGGCCGCGGCGGTCGCCGTGGCACCGAACGCGGCTTCCGCGACGGGGCGTTGGGCGGCGGCCAGCACGCGCGTCGTGGCCTGCGGAAGATCGGCGGCGAAGACGTCCCGGAAGAGGGCGGGGTCGATGAAGAGATCGGCGCTCCGGTTGCCTTCCCCGGCGGTCCCGGTCGGGATCCGCCGCAGGGCCGGGGCCAGCTGCGACTCGGTCGAGCGGGCGGCGAGCGCGCCGAGGTTCTCGCCCTCGTCGGGCATGAGCGCGGCGATGAAGACCAACGCCTCGACCTGCGGATTTCCCGCCGCCGCCTGGCTGATCACGGCACCGCCGTACGAGTGCCCGACCAGCACGATCGGACCGTCGACGGTGGCCAGCACACTGCTCAGGTAGCCGGCGTCGGAGGCGAGGCCGCGCAACGGGTTGGCGGGGGCGAGGACGGTGTATCCCGCCTGCTGGAGCCGGGCGGAGACGGTGTTCCACCCCGAAGCGTCGGCGAACGCGCCGTGTTCGAGCACGATGGTCGGCCGGTGGGCCGCACGGTCCGCCCCCGCGGGGGCGGCGGAGGCGTGGGGCGTCAGAGCGAGGGCCAGCAGCCCCGCGACGGCGGGCAGGGCCGCCAGGCTTCGGATGCGTCGGAGGTGCACGGGTTCTCCCGGGTGGGTCGTTTCGGTCGGTGAGAGACCCGAAAGCGTATCCAAATCGGTCAAAAATGAACGTAACGGCACGGCAGATGTTCGCCGGGTGGTGGAGCTTCGCGGAGCGGCGGAGCTTCGCGGGGGCGGGCGTGCACCGCGGGGAACGGCAGGGGCCCCCGGAAGGGTGCGGGGGTCGATGGTGACGGAGGAGCCGGCCCCGGGGAGCCCGGGATCACCCTTCCCCGCGCGGGCGGATGGTGGGATCTGGCGCGCGCAGACGTCTTGTCACTGAGTGACACCCGGACCTACTCTCCAGTATGACTCGCGAGTAACCAGCGTGTTTCCGCGGGGTTTTCGGGCTCGGCGCACCCCTGTCCGACCCGGAGCCCGGCGCGGCAGCCCCCAGTGCACACCCCGGTGCGGGATCAGGGTCCCGGTGCCCCCGCGGCACGAGTCGCCGGTAGCGAACTCTCGTCCTTCCCCCCGAACCGAGGAGTGAGCCGCATGGAACGACCGAGCAGCGCCCGTCCCCCTCACGCGTCCCCGCCGGCGGGCCGACGCCGGACCGCCCGACCGGCCCGGCGCGGCACCATGGGGGTGATCACCGGGCGACTGCTGGCGGCCGGACTCGCCGCCGCGGCCTGCCTGGGCGCCCAGACGCTTCCCGCGTCCGCCGCCACCGCCCCGGTGGTCTCCCGGGGCGTGGAGATCCCGGCCTTCTACACCCCGCCCCAGACCCTGCCCGCGGCGGACGGCGCGCTGGTGCGTACCGAGCCCCTCAAGCTGGCGCTGAGCCTGCCCAGCCTGGGCGGCCCGCTCCCGGGCAAGGCGACCCGGCTCATGTACAAGTCCACCGACTCCAACGGGCTTCCGGTGGCCGTGACCGGCGCCTACATCGAACCGACGGCCGCGTGGAAGGGGAGCGGACCGCGTCCGCTCGTCGCCCTGGCACCCGGCACGATGGGGCAGGGCGACCAGTGCGCCGCCTCGCTGGGCCTCCAGAACCCGATCACGCTCAACGGCGACACGGTGTCGATCGGTTACGAGGACCTCTCCGTATACCGGCTGCTGGCCGCCGGTACCGCCGTGGTCGTCACCGACTACGCGGGTCTCGGCGCCACCGACCGGCTGCACACCTACGTCAGCCGGGTCGACGGCGGCCACGCGCTCCTCGACGCCGCCCGCGCGGCGCGCGGGGTGAGCGGGGCGTCCGTCACCGCCGCCTCCCCGGTGGGTCTCTACGGCTACAGCCAGGGCGGCGGCGCCAGCGCGTCGGCCGCCGAACTCCAGCCCGCCTACGCGCCGGACGTCAAACTGGCCGGTGCCTACGTCGGCGCGCCCCCGGCCGACCTGACCGCCACCATCAAGGGGATCGACGGCAGCGCCCTGGCCGGCGCCCTGGGCTGGTCCCTGAACGGCTTCCTCCAGAGCGACCCGTCCCTCCAGCCCATCGCGGACGCCCAGATCAACGCGGCCGGCAAGGCGGCCCTCGCCGACCTCTCCACGATGTGCATCGGCGACGCGCTCTTCGGGTACGGCTTCAAGAAGAGCAGCTCCTGGACGACCAGCGGCAAGTCCCTGAGCCAGCTGGTCGACACCATCCCGCAGCTCAAGGCCACGCTCGACGCGCAGCGCATCGGCAACCTCAAGCCCACCGCCCCCGTGCGGGTGGCCACCGGCATCCAGGACGACATCGTGCCGCACGCCCAGGCCCGCCAACTCGCCGTCGACTGGTGCCACAAGGGCGCGAACGTCACCTACGACGCCGTCATCCTCCCCAACCTCGGGGACAAGATCGTCACCAACCACCTGGTCCCGCTCCTCACCGACCAGGGCGACGCCATCTCCTGGCTGACCGACCGGCTGGCCGGCAAGTCCGCGAGCTCCAACTGCTGGACCATGCCCCTGCAGCCCTGACCCGCACCGAAGAACGCCGAGGGTCCCCCCGCCCCGCGCGGAGGGACCCTCGGTCGTGGTGCCCGGAACGTCAGGGCTTACGGGCGACGAGACCCCACTGGTCGACGCCGGGGCCCTCGGGCTCGCCGTCCGGGCGCCAGAACGTGATGGAGAGGAACCCGGGGTCGACCAGCTCCAGCCCCTCGGCGCAGCCGGTGATCTCCTCGGGCTCGCGCACCAGGTAGGGCGGGTTGTCGCCCGAGTCGTACGCCTCCTGGGCCGCGAGGGTCTCCGGGGTCTTGATGGTGTCGCAGATGACCAGGTAACTGCCCGACGGCATCCGGGACATGTACGACTGGACCACCTTGATGCCGTCGTCGGGGAGCAGGTGACCCAGGGTCGACAGCAGCAGCACCGCCACCGGCTGGGTGAGGTCGAGGGTCTTCGCCGCCTCGTCCACCACGGCGTCCGTGTTGGTGAGGTCCTCGTCCACGAAGGCGGTGGCGCCCTCGGGCGAGCTGGTCAGCAGCGCCGCGGCGTGCACCAGCACGATGGGGTCGTTGTCCACGTAGACGATCCGGGACGTCGGGTCGACGGTCTGCGCGACCTGGTGGGTGCTGTTCTCCACCGGCAGCCCGGTGCCGACGTCCAGGAACTGGCGGACGCCCAGACCGCCGAGGTAGCGGATCGCCCTGGCCTGGAAAGCGCGCGAAGCCTTCGCGATGGCGGCCGTCGCCGGGTAGGCGGCGGTGACCGCGTCCGCCAGCTCCCGGTCGACGGGGTAGTTGTCCTTTCCGCCCAGCCACGCGTTCCACACCCGCGCGGAGTGGGGTATGTCGGCACGGATCTTCTTGCGGAACTCAATGTCGTCAGGGGCCATCAGAATCTCCTACTCGCGCTTCAACGGGTGCAGTTGGCCGGGAAGTGACCGGCTGCCCGCACGGCATGACCGTACCTCCACGTGCACCGTGCGCGCGGGTGCCCCCGGAAACCCGTGATCGGAAATGAGTCGTGCCTGGTGAAAGGGCGGGTGACGGCCCGTCACACCGTCGGGTCCGGCGACCTGTGTGCCGGGCGATCGGGGGCCCGGGATCGTGACCCGGCGCGGGGAACGGGGGCCAGGAACCGTGACCGGGCGCGGGGGAGCGGAGGCCCGGAACCGGAGCCGGGCGCGGGGGGAACGGGGGCCGGAACCTGAGCCGGGCGCGGGGGGAACGGGGGCCGGAACCGTGACCGGGAGGCCTCGCGCACCCGGGTCTGTTCGATTCGGCCAGTGCGTCCGGTTCGGCCCCCTTTCGCGGCACCCGGACGCCGAGGACCCTTCCCGCAGGAGAACCGTGCCGACGGCGCCCGGGAGCACCTCCCCCGGCGGGGAGAGCCTCCTCGGTACGAACGCGCCGCGCCGCCGGAACGGCCGTCAGGGATCGCAGGACCGCCCCCAGGGGAGCCGCCATGCCGAGACTTCTGTACGTTCCCGTACTCCCGGTGCGCAGCCATGCCGCCCGGGCCTACCGCGATCTGAGGCCCGCCGTCCGGGACGGCGTCACGCCCCTGTGGAGCCTGCCGCCCCGCCCCGAAACGCGGGGTGCCTCGCTTGCCGCCGCCGTCCGCCGGGAGGTCGCGGAGGTGAGCCGGGTCCAGTCCGGGGGGCCGGCGTGGCTCGACGCCCCCTTCGCCGACGAGGCGCAGGTCGAGGTGCTCGCCGAAGTGTTCGCCGCATACGTGGAGTTCGGCGCGTTCCGGCCGGTGACCGGGCCGCTGCGGCCCGCCGCCCAGCAGGGCGCGGCGCTCGCGACCGCGACGGAGTACGGGCGCCCGCTCGGCATCCGGGTGCCGGTGCCCGGCGAATGGGACCACGGGCTCACCGAGGCGGTGGCCCGGCTGGCGGCACGGGCGGGCCGTGCCGTGGAGCTCGACCTGCTGATCGATCTCGGCAGTGTCCTCGCCGGCCGGCCCGGCGCCCCCAAGGAGGCGCTGCGCGCCCTCGACGCCCTGGTCCCGCTGGCCGACTGGCGCTCCGTCGTCACCATCGGCGGAGGATTCCCGCAGGTGACGGCCGAGATGCTGCACCGGGGCGTACGGGAGGAGCCCCGCAGGGACTGGCAGCTCTGGCAGGAGATACGGCGGAACCCCGCCGGCCGCCTCACCGCCCTCGGGTTCGGGGACTACGGGGTCCAGCCGGCCACCGCCCTCGCCCGCCCGTACCGGCCGGACCAAGGAGGCGGGCCGGAGTGGGGGTACCTGCGCTACACCACCGACCGGACCTTCGCGCTGGTCAAGGTCCTGCACAGCGGACCGGACCGGGCGAGAGCCAACCGTGAGGCCGCACGCGCACTCCTCCGGCTGCCCGACTTCCGTGGCGCGCTGGCCAGTTCGGGGGAGTGCTGGCTGCGCGACTGCGCCCGCTCGCTGACCCACCCGGCCGTGCGCACCGGCTCGGACGGCCCGGGCACGGGCAACGCCGCCACCTGGCTGCGGGTCGGAAACGTCCAGCACATGACCCATGTGGTGCGGAGCCTGGCCAAGGCGTGAGACGCCCGGTCCGCCCGCCGGGCCCAACCTCGGCGTGCGGGCCTTTGGGTCTCGGCTCCGGCGCGCGGGCCTCAGCTCCGGCCGTCGCCGCGCGGGTCCTCCAGTTCGGCGAGCCACGCGGTGAGGGCGCCTTCCAGCGCCTCGGCCCGCGCCGGGGGCAGCGCGGCGAGGAGGCGCCGCTCGTTGTGCATGTGGTCGGTGAACGCCCGGTCGATGAGTTCCCGGCCCGGCACGGTGAGGGCGACGACCCGGCCCCGGCCGTCACCGTCCCCCCGGCGCCGGGTCACCAGCCCCGACCGCTCCAGCCGGTCGATGCGCTTGGTCATCGCCCCGGTGGTCACCATGGTGTGCGCCGCCAGCTCCCCGGGGGCCCGCTCGTACGGGGCGCCGGCCCGGCGCAGCGCCGCGAGGACGTCGAACTCGCCCTCGCTGAGGCCGTACCGCTGGTACACCACGCACAACTCCCGGGTGAGCAGGGCCGCGAGGCGGTGCAGACGGCCGATGACGGCCTGCGGACCGACGTCGAGGTCGGGGCGCTCGCGGCGCCAGGCGGCCTGGATGCGGGCCACGTGGTCGGGCGGCGGGTCCTGGTGCTCGTGGGGCTGCTGCATGGCCCCACCCTAGTGATTAGCTTCCTGGGAAGCTAATATGTCTTCCATGGAAGCCAACGTGCGAGGCCTGCTCATCGCCGCCGTGGCGCCGGTGGCCTGGGGTACCACCTACTACGTCACCCGCCACTACCTCCCCGCCGGAAACCCGCTCTGGGGAGCCGCCCTGCGCGCCCTGCCCGCCGGAGGCCTGCTGTTCATCCTCGCCCGGAGCCGGCCCACCGGCGCCTGGTGGTGGCGGTCCGCCGTGCTGGGGCTGCTGAACACCAGCGCCTTCTTCGTGCTCGTCTACATCGCCGCCCAGCGCCTGGCCACCAGCACCGCGTCGATGGTGATGGCGCTCTCCCCGCTGGTCATGACGGTGACGGCCTGGGCCCTGCTCGCCCAACGCCCCCGCGCCGCCCACCTGGCGGGCGGCGCGAGCGGGCTCGCCGGGGTGGTCCTGATGATGTGGGGCCGTACCGGAGGCGGCGGGACCGGCGGCCTGATCGCGTCCGTGCTCGCCATGCTGGTCTCCTCCCTGGGGTACGTGCTCTCCCAGCGCTGGAGCTCCGGCGCCGGGGTCCTCGCCACCACCGCCTGGCAGCTCTGCTTCGGCGGGGTCCTCCTGCTGGTTGCGGCGGTCGTACGCGAGGGAGCGCCGCCACCGCTGGACCGCCGGGCGCTGCTGGGGTTCGGCTACGTCACGCTCGTCGCCACCGCCCTCGCCTTCCTCGCCTGGTTCGCGGCCCTGCGCCTGCTGCCCGCCGCCACGGTCGGCCTCGTCGGCCTCCTCAACCCGGTCACCGGCGTCCTGCTCGGCACGCTCCTGGCGTCGGAGGGCCTCACCGGCCGACAGCTCGGCGGGATGGCGCTGATCCTCGCGGGCGTGCTGCTCGGGCGGCCGGGCCGGGCGGCCGTCGAACCCGAAGAGGCGACCGCTTCCGGTCCTGCTCCGGGGAAGGGCCGCCCTCGGGCGCGGCTTCGAGGCGGGCCGCGTCAGCTGAAGGCGCGACGGTAGGTCTGCGGGCTGACGCCGGTGGTCTTCTTGAACCGGTCACGGAAGGCGGTGGGCGAGCCGAACCCGACCTGAACACCGATGCGTTCGACGGAATGGCGGGTGGTCTCCAGGAGGTGCTGGGCCTGGCGGACACGTGCGCGGTGGAGCCACTGGAGCGGGGTGGTGCCGGTCTGTTCGCGGAAGCGCCGTATCAGGGTCCGGGTGCTCGTTCCGGCCCGGGCGGCCATGTCGGCGAGGGTGAGATCGGAGCCCAGGTTCTCCCGCAACCAGTCGAGCAGCGGATCGAGCGTCGCCCCCTGGGGGGCGGGCACGTGATCGTGGACGATGAACTGCGCCTGCCCGCCCTCGCGTTCCAGAGGCATGACGGACAGTCGGGCCGCGTCGGCGGCGACGGCCGAGCCGTAGTCACGGCGGATCATGTGCAGACACAGGTCCAGGCCCGCGGCGGCGCCGGCGGAGGTGAGGATCTGACCGTTGTCGACGTACAGGACGTCCGGGTCCACCTCGATGTCCGGGTGGGCGGCGGCCAGGAGACCGGCCGCGGCCCAGTGGGTGGTGGCACGCAGGCCGTCGAGGAGTCCGGTGGCGGCCAGCGGGAACGTGCCCGAGCAGATGGAGGCGATGCGCGTGCCGTTCGCGGCGGCCGCGCGCAGCGCGTCGCGGACGACGGGAGCGAGCGGGGCCGAGAGGTCGGCGGTACCGGGAACGATGATCGTGTCCGCGGCCGCGAGACCTTCCAGCCCCCAGGGCGCGCGCACGGTGAAGGCGCCGGCATCGATCTCCGGCCGTTCGCCGCAGACGCGGATCTGGTAGCCGGGGCGTCCGTCCGGGAGACGGGTGCGGGAGAAGACCTCGATCGGCGTGGACAGATCGAAGGGGATCACCTGTTCCAGGGCGAGGACGGCAATGACGTGCATGGCGAGAAGATACCTGACCCTCGGTAGCCATGACACGGCCCCAGTGCCCCGAGTCCGGTGGTTTGGCCAGTTCAGGGCCTTACCCAGCGTCATGGCGCTATCCCGTTGAAAGGTGTCACTCTTGCCACTGGGGCGCGGGTCGACGCCGGACTAGCGTCGGGAGCGACTCCGGCATCGGCCGGATGCCGACCGCCCGCGAAGGAACTTCCCCATGCATGCCCAGATCGTCCTGTACGACGGCTTCGATCCGCTCGATGTCGTCGCCCCCTACGAAGTGCTGTACGCCGGCGGCACCGCCTCCAACGGCGCGGTGAGCGTGGAACTGGTCTCCGCGGAGGGACCCCGGGACGTGGCCGGCGGCACCGGGGGCCTGGTGCTGCGCGCCACTGCCGCCCTGGATCCCGCACGAGCGGGCCTGATCCTGGTCCCCGGCGCCTCGGGCCGCGTGGGAGAGCCCGGCGAAGTGCCCGACCGCGCGGTGTCGGCCGGGGCAGAGGGGCAGAAAAGCGAGGCTGCGGCCGGGGAAGGGCGGCAGGAACGCGCGACGGAGGCCGGGGAGGCCGGCGAAGGGTGGCAGGACGAGTTCATCCCCGTACTGCTGGGCCGCGCCCTGACGACCGAACTGCCCGCACTGCTGAAGGCGGCCAGGGACAACCCCGAGGTGACGCTCGGCGCGGTGTGCGGCGGCTCCCTCGTCCTGGCCAT
The DNA here is from genome assembly GCF_053597235.1 of Streptomyces sp. NPDC001493. NCBI lineage: Bacteria > Bacillati > Actinomycetota > Actinomycetes > Kitasatosporales > Streptomycetaceae > Streptomyces > Streptomyces sp. NPDC001493. The sequence goes on along the minus strand of NZ_JBSFHV010000009.1, from coordinate 95,245 downwards.
GGCCGGCCTGCTGGAGGGCCGCTACGCCACCACCCACCACCTGGGCCTGGACCTGCTCGACGCCACCGGCGTCCACGCGGTCGGCGCCCGCGTCGTCGACGACGGCGACCTCGTCACCGGGGCCGGCGTCACCTCCGGCCTCGACCTGGGCCTGTACCTGCTGGAGCGCACGGTGGGCCCCCGGATCGCCCACGCTGTCGAAGAGTTGTTCGCCTACGAGCGCCGCGGCACCGTCTGGCGCAACGAAGGCCCCGCGCCCGCCGGCCTCTGACCGCACGGGCCGCACCGCACCTCAACCGCACCGCACGTCAACCGCACCGCACGCGTAAGGAAGAACAGCACCATGGCCGCAGAAGGCGTCTGGGACCTGTCCGTCTCCACCCCCATCGGCAGGATCGAAGCCGTGGTCGAATTCGCCCGGCAGGAGGGTGTCCTGACCGGGGCAGCCCACGGAGCGGGCGAGGTCGTCCCGCTCAGCGACATCACCCTCGAAGGTGACCGGATCACCTGGAAGCAGGCCATCACCAAGCCCCTGCGCCTGAACCTGGCCTTCGCGGTCACGGTGGACGGCGACACGCTGACCGGCACCTCCAGGGCCGGACGTCTTCCGTCCTCGAAGGTCACCGGCCGGCGCCGCCCTGCCGACCCCGCGACCGCGGAGCGTCGAGCATGACGAAACTTCTCCTCTCCCTGCACGTCCTGGCTGCGGTACTGGCCATAGGGCCGGTCACGGTCGCCGCGAGCATGTTCCCCGGAGCGCTGCGTCGCGCTCACGGTGCCCCGGGCGACCGTGAGGCGCTCGCGGGCCTGCGCACCCTGCACCGCATCTGCCGCGTCTACGCCGGCGTCGGCATCGCGGTTCCCGTCTTCGGGCTCGCCACGGCCGGCAGCCTCGGCGTCCTCGGCGACGGATGGCTGATCACCTCGATCGTCCTGACCACCGCGGCGGCCGCCGTCCTGGGCCTGCTGATCCTGCCCGCCCAGGACCAGGCCCTGACCGCGGCGCAGGCATCGGGACCCGGCGCCACACTGCCCCCGGCCGCCCGACTCGCCATGCTCACCGGTGTCTTCAACCTGCTGTGGGCAACCGTCACCGTTCTGATGATCGTCCGCCCCGGCTCCACCACGGGAGCGTGACCGTGCACCGTCGCCCCCTGCGCATCGCGGCGCACACCGAACTCATCTCGTTGATCGTGATGCTGGCCAACCTCGCCACCGCCCACCTCCGGCCCATCTCCTCCCTGATGGGCCCCACCCACGGCTGCGCCTACCTGTTCGTCGTGATCGCCACCTGGCGGTCGGCGTCGGCCACGACCACCACCAAGGCCATCGCTGTCGTCCCCGGCGTGGGCGGCCTCCTCGCACTGCGCAGGCTCCACCGTCCCGGTGCCACCGGCCGGCCCGCCAAGGGCCCGGCGTGCCCGGCATGATCCGGACACCACCTAACGCGTGGCCGTCGACTGCGCCGTCGCCCCCGCCCGGTAGAGCCGGCGCAGCCGCACCACGCCCAGGTCGTGCTGGTACAGGTTCTCCCGCTGGTCCGCGTCGGCGGGCAGCGCCTCCAGCATCACGCGGTCCTGTTCCAGCACCTCCCAGTGGCGCTTCTCGATCAGCGTCCGGTAGAGGAAACGCCAGGAGGCCCGCTGCCAGTCCGCCACCCGGCGGTAGCGCCAGAAGAAGACACCGGAGCGCTCCTCGTCGACCGGGCAGACCATGCCGACGATGCCGAACGGACCGCCGGGGCCCGCCGACGGCGGGTACGGGATCGACAGGTCGACCCAGTCCACGCCGGTGCGGCAGAGCTCCACCCAGTCGAAGTTGACGCCCCGCTGGTCGGTCTTCTCGAAGAAGTAACCGCGATCGGTCTCGCGGATGCGGAACTTGGCCGTGGTGTCGCCGTCGAACATCGTGTGGGAGTCGTGGTGGAGGAACGCCCCGTGCATCGGGTCGAGCAGGTTCTCCACGGCGTAGCGCCACGGCACGTTCCACTCGGCGTAGCAGAGGAAGGCGGACACCCCGTCGTCGACGAGCGGATCCGGCAGCGTCAGCTCCGGCGGCTCCGGGTGCTCCTCGTCGCCGAAGTACGCGAGGACCGCGCCCGCCACCTCCCGTACCGGCAGCGAGGCGACCAGCTTCTTCCCCTCCAGGCTGCACCCGGGCAGGCCGGGGACGGACGACACGGTGCCGTCGCCCGCCACCTCCACCCCGTGGTACCAGCAGGCGACCCGGTCGCCGAGGTGCTTGCCCAGGGAGAGCGGTGCGCCCCGGTGCGGGCACCGGTCGGCCAGCATCGACAGGGCGCCGTCCGGGCGGCGGAACAGCAGCCACTGCTCGCCGAGCGCGGTCACCCGGCGCATCGCGCCCGGGGCGACGAAGTGCGAGGGGACGACGGGGTGCCACTGGTTGCGCAGCCCCGTGGCGTAGATGTGGTCCGCGGTGGCGGAGGACGACAGCGTCATGGTCAGGCTCCCAGTCGGGTGATCTCGGCGCGGAAGGACTCCTCGGTCCAGGGCGTGCCGTCGGCGGTGTGCACCTGACGAGCGTTCAGGCCACGTACCACGTCGGCGAGTTCGTGGCCCTCCTTGGTGAAGACCTCTTCGAGGGTCGCGGCGAGTTTGTACTCGTACGGGGTCGGCTCGTGGGTCCGGGACTGGTGGACGTCCAGATACGGCCAGGCGCCGGTCGTGGTGTCGGTCATGGTGTCTCCAGGAAGTGCGGGGGGAGGTGTCACAGGTCGAGGACGAGACGGCCGGAGGCGCACCGCGAGACGCAGATCATCATCGTGGCGCTCGCGGCGTGCTCCGCCTCGCTGAGCAGGAAGTCGCGGTGGTCCGGGGTGCCTTCGAGGACCCGGGTCTCGCAGGAGCCGCAGATACCGTCGCGGCAGGAGCTGGCGACCGACAGCCCGGCCTCCTCGGCGGCTTCGAGGACGGAGGTGTCCGCGCCGACGGTGAGGGTCACCCCCGACGTACGGCACTCCACCTCGAACGAGGCGTCGTCGCCGCCGCGTTCGACCACCGGGGCGGCGAAGCGCTCCAGCCTGAGCCTGCCCTCGGGGCAGCGTTCCTGGACGGCGGCGAGCAGCGGCTCGGGCCCGCAGCAGTACACCAGCGCGTCCTCGGGCAGCCCGGCCAGCGCCGCGTCGAGGTCGATGTGGCCCCGCTCGTCCTGCGGGACGAGCGTGACGTCCCCGGCGAGCGCGTCCAGCTCCGAGGTGAACGCCATGGAGGCGCGGCTCCGGCCGCCGTGGACCAGCCGCCACGGCACCTCGCGCCGGGCCGCCTCCCGGGCCATCGCCAGCAGCGGGGTGATGCCGATGCCGCCCGCGACGAACACGTAGGAGCCGGCCTCCTCCAGCGCGAAGTGGTTGCGCGGCTCGGAGGCGGTGACCGGCTGTCCGGGGCGCAACCGGGTGTGCACGTACCGCGAACCGCCCCGCGAGGACGGCTCGTCGAGCACCCCGATGCGGTAGACGTCCAGCGCCTGGGGGTCCCCGCACAGGCTGTACTGGCGGACCCGGCCGCCGACATGGACGTCGAGGTGCGCGCCCGGGGTCCAGACGGGCAGGGGTTTGCCGAGCGGGTCGGCGAGCTCGACGGACAGTACGCCCTCGGCCTCCCACGTCATACGGCGGACGAACAGCTCCAGCGACTTCTCGCTCATGGCCAGGTGCCTCCTTACCGGCGGTTTTGGCGACGGGATCCAGCGGACACGGACTACTGCCCGGGAATCCGCACGGGCGGGGTGAACGGGTTCTTCATCGGCCCGAGGGCCGCCAGGTCGACCTCGACGAGCATCGGACCGCCCGAGGCGACGGCGTGGTCGAGCACCGGGGCGGCGTGCTCCTCGGCGGAGATCCGCGCGTACGGCAGACCGCAGGCGCGCGCCAGCAGCTCGAAGTCGGGGGTCACCAGGTCCACCCCGGAGCGCCGCTCGCCGTACCGGTCCTGCATGTTGCGGAGCACCCCGTACCCGCCGTCGTTGAAGACGATCAGGGTGAGGGGCGGGCGTTCCTGGGCGAGGGTGAGGAGTTCGCCGAGGTGCACGGCGAGCCCGCCGTCGCCCGCGATCACCACGGTCGGGGAGTCCGGGCGACCGAGCGCGGCACCGATGCCCATGCCGAGCCCCTGGCCGATGCCGCCGCCGCGTGGGAAGACGTTGTCGCGCGGGTCGTACATCTCCAGCAGCCGGTTGCCCCAACTGCTCGACGCGATGGTGACATCACGGGCCACCACGGCCTCGCGGGGGAGTGCGGCGCGGATCGCGTCGCAGATCGCCGCCTGCGGGCCGATGGAATCGCGCAGGTTCGCCCGCACCTCGGTGCGGACGGCCGCCACGCGTTCCGTCCAGCCGTCCTCGGCCGGCCGGGCGTGCGCGAGCAGCGCCGTCAGGGCCGCCGACGCGTCCGCGTGCAGGGCGTGGGCGGCGGGGTATACCCGGCCGAGCGCTGCCGCGTCCACGTCTATCTGGATGTGCGACCCGGGGAGTCCGAGGGTGTAGTCCGCCGTCTCGTTCGAGCGGAAGTGCGTACCGACCGTGAGGAGCAGGTCCGCGTCGGCGAGGAGCGCACGCACCGCCGGGGTGGTGGCGAAGTTGCCGATGACCTGCCCGTGGTCCTCGGGCACCGCCCCCCGGCCGGAGTTGGAGGTGAGCAGACCGGCACCCGTCGCCTCCAGCAGCCGGGCCAGCTCGTCCCGGGCGCCGTTCGCCCCGCCGCCCGCCCAGATCAACGGGCGGCGCGCGGCGGCGAGAAGGGCCCCGGCGGCGGCCGCGTCGCTCTCCACGAGCGGGGCAGGCGCGCGGACGGCCGGCTCGGCCGCCTCGTCGGTCTGCGCCGCGTACTGGAGGTCGATCGGCCACTCCACGCTCGCCGGACCGCCGGGCGAGGCGAGCGCCGCACGCGCCGCCTCGCGCAGGATCAGGCCCGCCCGGACGCTGTCCGGCACGCTCGCCGCGTACACCGAGACCGCGTCCAGCATGCCGAGCTGGTCCTTGGTCTCATGGATGAACCCCCGTCCGCTGCCCAGGAATTCGCTCTCCACCTGGCCGGTGATGTGCAGTACCGAACTGCCCGCGGCGAGCGACTCGACCAGCGAACCGGCCGCGTTGCCCGCGCCCGTACCGGTCGAGGTCAGGGCGCAGCCGATCGAGCCCCGGGCACGCCCGTAGGCGTCGGCGGCGTTGACGGCGGACGCCTCGTGCCGCACGGGTACGAACCGCAGTTCGCGGTCGACGGCTTCCACCAGCGGCAGGTTGTGCACGCTGACGATGCCGAAGACGGTGTCGATGCCGAGTTCCCGCAGGACGGCGACGAGGAGATCGCCTCCGTTGTCGTGACGCATGGTGTCTCCTCAGAGGATGGAACGGCCGACGCCGCCGCAGACGTCGATGGCGGTGCCGGTGATGTACGAGGCGCGGGGCGAGAGCAACGCGACCACGGCGTAGGCGACTTCCTCGGCGCGGCCGAGCCGGCCGAGCGCAACCCCGCGGTCGGCGGCCAGTTCCGCCTGCCAGTCCTCGTAGGACTGCCCGGTGCCGGCCGCCGTGTGGCGGCGGGTCCACTGGCCGGTGTCGATGAGCCCGAGGCAGACGGAGTTGACCCGGATGCCGTCGCCGGCCAGCTCCACCGACAGGGACTTGGAGAGGTTGAGAATGCCGGAGCGGGCGGCGCTCGTCGTGATGAGCCGGGTCTCCGGCTGCTTCGCGAGCACCGCGTTGATGTTGACGATGCTCGCCGCAGGAGAGGCGGCGAGATACGGGCGGGCGGCCCGCAACGGGTGCAGCACCCCGGCGAACTTCAGCTCCAGCTCGTCCCGCCAGTCCTCGGCGGTCGAGTCGTCGAGCCCCTTCATCCGGGACTGCCCCGCGTTGTTGACGAGTCCGTCCACGCCGCCGAACTCCTCGGCGGCCCGCTGGACGAAGCCGTGCACCGCCTCGGCGTCCCGTACGTCGCACACCTCCGTCAGCAGCCGGCCGGGCCGGGCGCCGAGTCCGTCGGCGGCCGCGGCCAGCCGTGCGGCGTCGCGTCCGCACGTCGCCACGTCGGCGCCCTCGTCGAGCAGGGCGCGGACCGTGGCCAGGCCGACGCCCGAACTGCCGCCGGTGACCACGTAGGTGCGGTTCGCGAGGCCCAGATCCATGGTTCGTATCTCCTGCGCTTCAGTTCATGGTGAAGCCGCCGTTGACGGCGACCACCTGTCCGGTCAGATAGCGGGATTCCTCGCCGAGCAGGAAGGAGACGATCCCGGTGAGGTCGTCGGGCCGCTGCGGCCGGGAGATGGCCCGGTTCGCCCGGTAGAGGTCGTGGCGCTCGGCGGGCACGGTCTCGGTCGCCTCGCACTCGGTGAGGCCGGGGGCCACCGCGTTCACGGTGATCCCCCGCTCGCCGAGCTCCCGCGCCATCGCCCGGGTGAGCGCGATGACCGCGCCCTTCGAGGCGATGTAGTGGGCGAGCCGGGGCGAGCCGTAGAGCGCCGCGTCCGAGGCGAGGTTGACGATCCGGCCCACCGGGCCGAAGAGCGGGTACAGCGCCTTCGACACCAGCCACGGGCTGCGGGCGTTGACGGCCATCAGCCGGTCCCACACCTCGACGTCGAGGTCCCAGAACTCCTTGCCGCCCACCCCGTTGGCGAGCGCCGCGTTGTTCACCAGGCCGTACAGCGGACCCAGTTCGCGCACCGCGCCGGCCAGGTCCGCCACCGAGGCGGGATCGGCCACGTCGCACCGTACGAAGTGCGCGTCGGTCCCCTCCGCGCGCAGCCCGGCCACCGCGCGCTCGCCCCGCTCCCGCTCCAGCTCGGCGACGACGACCCGGAAGCCGTCGGCGCCCGCCCGGCGGGCCATGGCCAGTCCCAGGCCACGGCCCGCACCGGTGACGACGACCGTGCGCACGCCGTCCGGGGAACGGTCAGCCACGGGTGACACCGTGCATCGGGGAGTACTCCGGGTACGACGGCACCTGCGGCTTCTGGGTACCGATGACCACGCAGAACAGTGCGTCGGTGTCGCCCTCGTTCTTCAGCGAGCGGGTCACCCCGGCCGGCACGACGATCATGTCGCGGTAGCCGAGGGTGCGGTACTCCGCCTCGTCCGGGCCGCGGTGGATGCCGACCTTGACCTCGCCCTCCAGGACGAAGAAGGCCTCCTCGACGTCGTGGTGGGTGTGGGCCGGGCCCTCGGCGCCGGGGGGCAGCAGCATGTTGGAGAAGGTGAACCCGCCGGACGGGATGATCCGGCTGTCGCCCTCGTGGTCGCCGGTCGCGCCGGAGCCGACGTAACGGATCTGGCCGCGCCGGTACTGCGGGCCGGCCTTCTCCTGGAAGGACAGCGTGTCGAAGTCGGCGACGCGCGACTCCTTGGAGGCGATGAGCGAGTCGGTGTACGCGGAGAGGTCGTCGCCGTTGTCGTACGCGGTGGTGGTGAGCGGCATGGGAAGAGCTCCTATTCGGGGATGGACGCGGTGATCCGGAGGTGGGCGAGCACCCAGGCGTTGAAGTGCCCGGGCTGCTCCTGGTTGGCCAGGTGACCGGCGTCGCGGACGATCACGTAGGCGGACTTGTGGACGGCCCCGGCGATGACCTGGCTCGCGTCGACGCCGGTGACCCGGTCCTGGTCGCCGCAGAGCACCAGCGTGGGCGCGGCGACGGAGGGAAGCTCGCTCCGCAGGTCGGCCGAGGCCATCGACTCGGCGGCGTGTGCGTAGCCGGGCAGCCGGACCGAGGCGGCCATGGTGTCCACGACCCGCCGGACCAGCTCGTCCGGCGCGTCGGGGGAGACCAGGCGGGGGCCGCGGGCCTCGGCGAAGGCGCGCGGGCCCAGCTCCGCCAGCTCGGCGGCCCTGGCGCGCATCCCCTCGGCCTTCGCCGGATCGGTGCCGGAGCCGGCGCTCGAATCGGCGACGATCAGGGACGCCACGAGCTCCGGATGGCGGGTCGCGAGGCGCAGCGCGATCACCCCGCCCCAGGAGACGCCGAGGACGTGGGCGCTGCCGCCCCGCTCCCGGATCAGCCCGGCCGCCGCGTCCGCGAAGTCGTCGAGGGTGAGCGGCCCTTCGGGGTCGGGCGAGGCCGCGTACCCGGGGGCGTCCCAGGCCACCACCCGGGCGTGCGCGGAGAGTTCGGCGAGCTGCGGCGCGAACGCCGCCGACGAGGAGCCGATGCCGTGCAGGCAGAGCAGCAGCGGCCCCCGCTCCCCGGCCTCCGCCACGTGGACGGCGACGGGCGCGGTCACAGGATCTGCCCGCTGCGGCCGGCCAGCGCCGCCAGGCCGCGCAGCACCGCGTACGGCACGACCTGGCTGGTCGCCGGGTTCTCGGGGTCGGGCCGGTGCGCCACCTCGAACCGGTACGAGCCGTGCGGGCCGGACGCCTCGATCAGGTGCCGGGTGCGGTGCGCCGCCGGATCGGCGACGACCTGGACCCGCACAGTGTCCAGGTCGCCGACGGCCAGCGCGACCGAGGCGGCCACGTTCGTCGACTTGGGGAATTTGACCGGGACATCGCGCGCGGTACCGGACATGACCTCGACCGGTCCCGTCGCCGTCCGCATCCGGGTCAGCAACTCCTCGTCCATCCACGGCTGTTCGAGGGTCGACGGCAGCTTGGTGGTGGTGAGGCGGACCTCGTCCAACGGGCCGAGCGAGCACGCGGCCTGGAGCAGGTCGAGCCCGCCGACCGCGCCCCCGGTGAAGTACACCCGGCCGGGCCCGGTGTTCAGCAGCCGCTTCGCCAGGTCCTCGTCGGTCAGCGCCCCGCTGGAGGCGATCAGCAGGTCGGTGCCGGAGGCGAGGACACGCTCGCCCCACTCGCGGACGACGCCCTGCCCGGCCGCCTCCACGATCAGGTCGCAGAGCTCCAGGGCCTCCTCGAAGGAGACCTGCCGGGCGGGCGCGGCCTCACCCAGCGGGCGGTTGTCGACGATGCACGCCAACTCGGCCCCCGCCACCCGGCCTTCGGCGAGAGCGGTGCCGACCACGCGGCCGATGGCCCCCCAGCCGACCAGGCCAACCTTGCGTACGGCGCTCATGCGGCGGTCTCCTTCGGTGCGGGTGCGGGTGCGGGTGCGGGTGCGGGTGAATCGGTTGTCGGCAGGGCGTCCACGGGGGCGAGCGGGCCGGGATCGGGCGCTCCGGCCATGTGGCAGCGGATCTCCTTCGAGGGCGCCCCGGCGGTCCCCCAGAGGTCGGACAGCTCCGGGACCCGCCGCCACACCCGGGCGATCCAGGCGTCCTCGACGATCTGGGCGACCTCGGAGGTGTACTCGCAGACCAGCCCGGAGGGATCGGTGAAATACGAGAAGGTGTTGTCGCCCGGACCGTGGCGGCCCGGGCCCCACTGCGGGGTGATGCCGTGGTGGCGCAGCCGGCCGATGCCCCGCATGAAGTGGTCGACCGAACTCATCTCGTACGCCACGTGGTTGAGCGAGGTCCACTCGGCCTGGTTGAACGCGATGCAGTGGTGGTCCGCGTTGCAGCGCAGGAACGCCATCTGGTGCTCCGACCAGTCGGAGACCCGCAGCCCCAGCACCTCGCGGTAGAACGCCACCGCCGCGTCGATGTCCGTGGTGTTGAGCACGGCGTGCGTCACGCCGACCGGTACGGCCTCCTCGCGGCCGCGCGGGGTGACCGCGTGGACCTGGGCGCTGATCTCGATCAGCCGCCCCTCGGGGTCGGTGAAGCGCAACCCGTAGCCACCGCCCACCTGTTCCAGCGGACCCGGCCCGAACACCGGCACGATGGCCCGCGCTTCGAGACGGCGGGCCGCCTCGTCGACCTCGGCGGGGGTGGCCACGGCGAACGCGAGGCGGCCGAGGCCGACCCGGTCCCGCTCGGTCAGGTGGAGGACGTGGTGCTCGTCGCCCGTGCCCCGCAGCCAGCGCGCACCGGTGTCCGACTCCACGGTCGCCAGGCCCCAGACCTCCTCGTAGAAGTCGGCGGCCTCCGAGAAGGCGGGCGTGTGCAGCTCGACGTAGCGCAGGGAGCGGAGCCGGGCGACCGGTCCGGGCGGTGGCTGGTGCATGAGTGTCTCCAGGGGGCGGTGGGGTAGTTCGGCGGCACGCCCTGAGGCGTCCGTCAGAGCGCCCAGGGGAGGGGGAGTTCGGAGGTGCCCCAGTACAGGGACTTCTGGCGCTGGTACGCGCGGATCGCGTCGCGCCCCTTCTCCGTACCGAGGCCGCTGTCCTTCCAGCCGCTGAACGGGGTGGCCGCGCTGAACTGCTTGTACGTGTTGATCCAGACGGTGCCGGCCTGGACCCGCCGGGCGATCCGTGCGGCGGCGCGGTGGTCGCGGGTCCAGATTCCGCAGGCCAGGCCGTAGACCGAGTCGTTGGCCTGGCGGACCAGGTCGTCCTCGTCGTCGTACGGGAGGGCGACGAGTACCGGGCCGAAGATCTCCTCCTGGCAGGTCCGCGAGGTGTTCGGCAGGCCGTCCAGCACGGTCGGCAGGTAGTAGGCGCCCCCGGCGTACTCCTCGCCCTCGGGCACCGCGCCGCCGCAGAGCACCCGGGCGCCCTCGGAGCGGGCGAGATCCACGTAGGCGGCGACCGAGTCCCGGTGGCGGTGGTGCACCAGAGGCCCCACCTGGGTCCGCGGATCGGTACCGGGTCCGACACGCAACTTGGCGACACGTTCGACCAGTTCACCGACGAAGGAGTCGTAGATCTCCCGGGCGACGAAGAGCCGCGAACCGGCGATGCAGGACTGGCCGCTGGACGAGAAGATCCCGAAAAGCACCCCGGCGAGGGCCTGTTCGACATCGGCATCGGCACGCACCACGGTCGGCGACTTCCCGCCGAGTTCGAGGGAGACCGGGATCAGTCTCTGGGCCGCGGCCTTCGCGATGGAGCGCCCTGTCTCCGTACCGCCGGTGAAGCCGATGCGGCCGACCAGCGGGTGACGTACGACCGCGTCCCCGACCACCCGGCCGCTGCCCGGCAGCACCGAGAGCAGCGCGGTGGGGAGTCCGGCCTCCTCCAGCGCCCGGGTGATCAGGCGGCCGAGCGCGAGGGAGACCAGCGGGGTCCAGCCCGCGGGCTTGAGCAGCACCGCGTTGCCCGCGGCGAGCGCCGGGGCGATCTTCTGGGCGTCGCTGGCGACGGGGGAGTTCCACGGGTTGACCGCCGCGACGACACCGATCGGCTCGTGCGTACTCACCGTGACGTACGGGCCCCGGGACGGGGTGACCGTGTCCTCGGCGGTCTCCAGCGCACCGGCCAGGTAGCGGAAGGTGCCGGCCGCGCTGAGGGCGAGGGCCCGCGTCTCGGCGAGGGTCTTCCCGGTGTCCGCCGTCTGGATCGCGGAGAGTTCACCGGCCGCCTCCTCGGTCAACTCCGCTATCCGGTGGAGGAGTCGGGCGCGCTCGTGGGGGAGCAGGTCCCGCCAGGCCGGGTCCTCCACCGCCACGGCGGCGGCCTCGGCCGCCTCGGCGACATCGGCGGCGGACGCGGAGACGACGGTGGCGAGGACCTGGCCGGTCGCCGGGTCCACGGTGGCGACGGGCTCGCCCGTGCCGGGCCGCCACACGCCCGCGACCAGGATGTCGGTGGAGAAGGGGGGCACGAAGAGACCTCCGGACGGCGGGATTTCGGATGGGTCCTGCGGACGCGATCCAGGTGCGAAGGCGCTCGGCGCACTCGGTCCACCTGGGGTGTCGAAGTGCTAGAAATCTAAGCGCTTAAATTTATTCGCGCAAGACCCCGCTCCCGGAACTTCTCGTTCCGGCTGCTCCGATCGCCTGTTCTGTCGAGATGTGAACGCCGGTGTTGTCGCGTTACGTTGAGATTACTAAGGGCTTAATCATTGACCGCTTAGGTACATCACCCTAGGGTCGCGGGAACTCCTGTCATCCGCGGAAGGACCCCCATGACGACTGTGGCCGGCAAGCAGGCCTCTGGTTCCATCTCCGCCCGGCTCGAACGGCTGCCGCACTCCCGCTGGCACGTCAAGGTCCGGTTCCTGATCGGCGCCGTCACCTTCTTCGAGGCGTTCGACCAGCTGCTGGCCGCGTCCGCGCTGCCGGTCCTCACGAAGCAGTGGCACCTGACCACCGGCCAGGCCACCTTCGCGGTGACCTCCGCCTCCGTCGGCATGCTGCTCGGGGCACTCGCGGCCGGCTGGCTGGGGGACCGGATCGGCCGGGTGCGCACCGTCGGCCTCGGCGTAGCCGTCACCGGCCTCGCCAGCCTCGCCGTCGCCCTCTCCGGCGGGATCGAGACCTTCTCGCTCTTCCGCTTCGTCCAGGGGCTCGGCATCGGGGGCGTGGTGCCCGTCGCCGCCACCTACATCAACGAGATCGCCCGCTCCGACAAGCGCGGCCGGTTCGTCCTGCTCTACGAGATGATCTTCCCCGCCGGCCTCGCCGCGGCGACCCTGATCGCCGTCTGGGTCGTGCCCCACCTCGGCTGGCGCGCCATGTTCGTCGGCGGCGCGCTGCCCGTGGTGATCGCCGCAGTCCTGCCCCGCCAGGTCGAGGAGTCACCGCGCTGGCTGCTGGCCCGGGGGCGTACCGAGGAGGCCGAGGCGGCCCTCGCGCGCATCGAGGCCGAGGTCGTCCGCTCCACCGCCGAATCGCTGCCCCGGGCCACCGATAGCACCACCGAGGACGTCACCGAGGGCCGGCTCGCCGACCTGTTCCGCGGCAGGTACCTGCGCCGCACGGCCGTGCTCTCGGGCCTGTGGTTCGTCGCCTACTACGTCAACCACGGCATCTCCACCTGGCTGCCGTCGCTCTACACCAAGGAATTCGGCCTGGACCTGACCACGGCTCTCGTCTACACCCTGGTCAGCAACGTCACCGGCCTGCTCGGCACCTTCGTCGTCGCGCTCCTCATCGACCGCGTCGGCCGCAGGCCCGCCCTGGTCGGCGCGCTCGTCGGCACGGTGCTGTCGCTCGGCGTCCTCGCCCTGGCCGGAGCGACCTCGGGCGGCCAGGTCGCCCTCTTCGCGTCCTGCACGACCTTCTTCCTCTACGCCATCAACGCGGCGCTCTACCTCTACTCGCCCGAGCTCTACCCCACCTCCAACCGGGCCAAGGGCGCGGCCTTCGGCGGCCTGTGGAACCGCGTCGGAGTCATCCTCGGCCCCATCACCGTCGGCGCGGTCATCGGCTCCGGCGGCGGCCTCCCCCTCGTCTTCGCCCAACTCGCCCTGGTCGCGGCGGTGGGCGCGGTGATCGCGTGGTTCGCGGTGGAGACGAAGGGGCGGACGCTGGAGGAGCTGAACGCGTGAAGCGGGCGGGGCCGGACCGCGGACCGGCCCCGGTCGGCCGTACCGCCGGGCCCGTGCGACGGCCCCGCCGTCGTCCCGACCGCCAAACCCGTGCGGCGGCTCCGTGATCACCCGTCCCCGCCCCCATCGTCTCAGCAGTAAGATTCTCGGCACCGTGATAAATCGGCACGAGCCGTACGAGGTGATGACGATGGCCGCACCGAGGCCTGGAGACCGCGACGCCGTCGCGAAGGTGATCGAGGACTGGGCCCGCGAGCGGCCCGAACTGGACACGAGCCCCCTGGAAGTCCTCGCACGCCTCCATCGCTCGTTCCTCCGCTACAGCACCCGCCTCACCGCCTCCATCGAGCGCCACGGTCTCTCCGTCGCCGGGTTCGACGTCCTGACCGCGCTGCGGCGTGCGGGCGCCCCTTATCGACTGACGGCGGGTCAGCTCGCCGATTCGGGGCTCGTCTCCTCCGCCGGGGTCACCCTGCGCATCGACCGCCTGGAGAAGGACGGGCTCATCGTGCGGGAGCGGGTCGCCGACGACCGTCGGGTGGTCTACTCCCGGCTCACGGAGAAGGGCCTCGCCACGGTCGACACCGTCTTCTCCGAGCACCTCGACAACGAGGACCGGATGCTCGCCGGGCTCTCCCCGGCCGAGCGGCGCCGGCTGGCCGTGCTGCTGCGGAAGCTGGAGATCTCGATCCTCGACTCCGACGAGGAGCCGGCGGAGGAGTCCGCCCGGTAGACACGGCGGTCCGGTGGGCCCCCGCCGACCGCACTCGCCCGGTAGACACGGCGGTCCGGCGCGCCCGGCCGACCGCACTCGCCCCGCCGCCCGACCGCACTCGCCCCGCTGCCCGACCGTGGTGGCGGGGCTTTCGTAGGTCCGCGAACGGGGCCGGATCCTCCGGTGGGGGTGGTACCGGTTCCTCGCGCCGACCTCTCGGCCAACAAATGTCCCCTCGGGACATTTGGGTATACGCTGAGGTCATGCAGGCAAGGGAGCCCCATTCCGGTACGGACGGTGTCGTCGAGGACCGCAGGCGTCACAGGACCCTGCGCACCCGCGAGGCGCTCGCCGAGGCCGCTGTCGACCTGCTCCTGGAACAGGGGCTGGCGGCGCTGGGTGTCGACGCGATCGCCGAGCGCGCACGGGTAACCCGGCGCACCTTCAGCCGGCACTTCTCCGGCAAGGAGGAAGCGGCTCTCTGGTTCACCCGCGCGGACGGCCTGCGGATCAATGAGCTGCTCCGCGTCCGGCCTCCGGCCGAGCCGCCGCTGGTCGCCTTCCGGGCGGCCGTGCTGGCCTGGCTGGAGGATCCCGCGCAGGCGGCCTGGCACAGCCGGCCGAAGGAGCGCGCGGTGTTCGCCCTGATCGACGACGAGCCGGCGCTGTTCGCCGCCTATCAGCGGATCAGGATCGACGCGCAGGCCGACTCGGTGCGCGTCCTGGCCGAACGGATGGGTGTCGACCCGGCCGCCGACCCGCTCCCCGGGGTCGTGGTCGCGGCGGGTGCCGGCGTACTGGCCGGGGCGCTGCACCGGTGGGCCGGGGACGTGGACAGCGGCCCCGAAGAGCTGGACCACCAGGTGCGCGAGGCGTTCGACCTGCTGATCGGTGAGGCGCTCGTCGCCCACCGGAGCGGTGCCGGTCGCGATTGCGCGCCGGACCCGGGCGGTCCGCCGGAAGGCTGACGCAAGACTTCCCGCGTCCCATTGCCGGGGCGCGGGGCGAAGAAAGAGGTACAGACATGACATTCCCGGTACTCGAAGGCAAGGTGGCCATCGTCACCGGCGCCGCCATGGGCATGGGCGCCGCCACCGCGATCCTGTTCGCCGAAGCCGGTGCCAAGGTGGTCGCGGCCGACCTGAACGAGGAGCGCGGCCGCGCGGTCGTCGCCGAGATCGAGGCGGCCGGCGGCACCGCCGTCTTCCACCAGGTGAACATCGCCGACAGCGCCCAGGTCAAGGGCATGGTCGACGCCACCGTGGCCGCGTTCGGCCGGCTCGACGTCGCCGTGAACAACGCCGCGCTGACCCCCGACGACAAGTTCACCGCGGAGTTCGACGAGGACTACTGGGACCGCCTGATGTCGGTCGACCTCAAGGGCACCGCGCTCTGCCTCAAGTACGAGCTCCAGCAGCTCATCGCGCAGGGCGATGGCGGCTCGATCGTCAACATCTCCTCGGTCAGCGGATTCCGCCCGCAGCCCGCCAACCCGGCCTACGTCGCCGCCAAGCACGGCGTGAACGGCCTGACCAAGACCGCCGCCATGGAGTACGGCGCGCAGAACATCCGCGTCAACGCGGTCGCGCCCGGTGCCATCGACACCCCGATGCTGCGCGGTGCCCTGGACCAGTTCGGCTTCACCGAGGAGGAGTACGCGCCGCAGCTCAGCCTGCTGAACCGCTTCGGCCAGCCCCGTGAGGTCGCCCAGGCCAGCCTGTGGCTCGCCTCCGACCAGGCGTCGTACGTCACCGGCTCGGTCATCCACGTGGACGCCGGCTACACCAGCCGCTGACCCCCGGGGGTCGGCCGCGCCGACGGCCGGCCCTCGCGGAGCAGGTGCGGTTCCCCGGACCGGAATGCCGGGAACCGCACCTGCCGGTCGTGCGGGTGACGGTGCGTGCGCAGCCAACTCCGTGCCACCGTCCGCGAATTCATCCGATGACCTCATGTCCCACCCCTTCTCCGCGATGCCGTGCGCCGCTACCATCGGGCTGCGTTTGGGAGCGCTCCCACCACCCGCATCGGCCCACTGCCACCCGTGTGGCGGTCCAGCTCGGAGAGGACTTTTCCGTGCGCTTGAGAGCCAGACCCTTTGCTGCCCTGCTGGCGGTGTTCGCCCTGTCAGCAGGCCTGTCGGGCATCGCCACCCCCTCGGTGGCGCAGCCCCGGACGTCGGGGACCGTCGCCGCCGCGGCGGAAGCATCCGATCTGTCGTCGGCCACCACCCTGGCGGCGGACTCGTACACCTGGAAGAACGTCCGCGTCGACGGCGGCGGTTTCGTCCCCGGGATCATCTTCAACCGGAGCGAGAAGAACCTCGCCTATGCCCGTACCGACATCGGCGGGGCCTACCGCTGGGACCAGTCGGGCAAGCAGTGGAAGCCGCTGCTCGACGCGGTGGACTGGGACCACTGGGGCTACACCGGTGTGGTGAGCCTCGCTTCCGACCCGGTCCAGCCGAACAACGTGTACGTCGCCGCCGGGACGTACACCAACGACTGGGACCCCAACAAGGGCGCGGTGCTGCGCTCCACCGACCGGGGCGCCACCTGGACGACGTCGGTGCTCCCCTTCAAGCTCGGCGGCAACATGCCCGGGCGCGGGATGGGTGAGCGGCTCGCCGTCGACCCGCACAAGAACTCGGTGCTCTACCTCGGCGCCCCGAGCGGCAACGGCCTCTGGCGGTCCACCGATTCGGGCGCCACCTGGTCGAAGGTCACCTCCTTCACCAACCCCGGGAACTACTCCCAGGACCCGACCGACACCAGCGGCTACGGCAACGACAACCAGGGCATCACCTGGGTGACGTTCGACGGGCGCGGCGGCACCTCGGGTACGGCGACGAAGAACATCTACGTCGGGGTGGCGGACAAGGACAACACCGTCTACCGCTCCACCGACGCGGGCGCCACCTGGACGCGGATCGCCGGACAGCCCACCGGCTACCTGGCACACAAGGGCGTCCTCGACGAGGGCACCGGCTACCTCTACCTCTCGCTGAGCGACACCGGCGGCCCGTACGACGGCGGCAAGGGGAAGATCGCCCGCTACGACACCGCCACCGGCACCTGGCTCGACGTCAGCCCGGTCGCGGAGGCCGACACCTACTACGGCTTCAGCGGCCTCACCGTGGACCGGCAGAAGCCCGGCACGCTGATGGCGACCGCCTACAGCTCCTGGTGGCCGGACACCCAGATCTTCCGGTCCACCGACAGCGGCGCGACCTGGACCACCGCCTGGGAGTACACGAGTTACCCCAACCGCTCCACCCGCTACACCCAGGACGTCTCCTCGGTGCCCTGGCTCACCTGGGGCGCCAACCCCTCGCCGCCCGAGACCAGTCCGAAGCTGGGCTGGATGACGGAGTCGCTGGAGATCGACCCGTTCGACTCCAACCGCATGATGTACGGGACCGGGGCCACGCTCTACGGCACCGAGAACCTCAAGAACTGGGACACCGGCAGCAAGTTCACGATCACGCCCATGGTGAAGGGGATCGAGGAGACGGCCGTCAACGACCTGGCCTCCCCGCCCTCCGGCGCCCCGCTGCTCAGCGCGCTGCTCGACGTCGGCGGCTTCCGGCACACGAACCTCGACGCCGTGCCCGCGATGATGTACACCTCGCCCAACTTCACCTCCTCCACCAGCCTCGACTTCGCCGAGGCGTCCCCCAACACCGTGGTGCGCGTCGGTGACGCGGACGCGGCCCCGCACGTCGCGTTCTCCACCGACAACGGCGCCAACTGGTTCGGCGGCACCGACCCCTCGGGCGTCACCGGCGGCGGCACGGTCGCGGCCGCGGCGGACGGCAGCTCCTTCGTGTGGAGCCCGGCGGGCACCGGGGTGTACCGCACCACCGGCTTCGGCTCTTCGTGGACGGCCTCCACCGGCATCCCGGCCGGCGCCACCGTGGAGTCGGACCGCAAGAACCCGAAGAAGTTCTACGGCTACAAGTCCGGTGTCTTCTACGTCTCCACCGACTCCGGCGCCACCTTCACCGCGAAGCCGTCCACCGGCCTCCCGGCCGAGGGCAACGTCCGCTTCAAGGCCGTCCCCGGCATCGAGGGCGACGTCTGGCTGGCCGGCGGCGCCACCACAGGTACGTACGGCCTGTGGCACTCCACCGACTCCGGCGCCACCTTCACCAAGCTGTCCAACGTGGCGCAGGCGGACTCCATCGGATTCGGCAAGGCGGCCCAAGGCGCCTCGTACCAGACCCTGTTCACCAGTGCGAAGATCGGCGGGGTGCGCGGCATCTTCCGGTCCACCGACGCGGGCGCGAGCTGGACCCGGATCAACGACGACGCGCACCAGTGGGGCTGGACCGGCGGCGCGATCACCGGTGACCCGCGGATCTTCGGCCGGGTGTACGTCTCCACCAACGGCCGCGGCATCCTCTACGGCGACTCCGCGGCGGGCGACACCGGCACCACCGACCCGGGCACCGACCCCGGTACGGACCCGGGTACGGACCCCGGGACCGATCCGGGTACGGACCCCGGGACCGACCCCGGCACCCCCGCCGGTGCGGCCTGCAAGGTGACGTACAAGATCACCAACCAGTGGTCCGGCGGCTTCCAGGGCGACGTCACCCTCACCAACACCGGCGACACGGCGATCGACGGCTGGAAACTCGCCTGGAGCTTCTCCAACGGGCAGCAGATCTCCCAGGCGTGGAACGCGACGGTCCAGCAGTCCGGCACCTCGGTGACGGCCACCGACGCCGGCTGGAACGGCAAGCTCGCGGTCGGATCCTCCGCGTCCTTCGGCTTCACCGGCAGCTGGACCGGGAGCAACGGCACGCCGAGCGCCTTCACGCTGGGAGGGAAGAGCTGCACCCTCGGCAGCTGAGGTGAGTGTCGCTTCCGCGCGTACCTCCGCGCGGAAGCGACGCTTTTCCCCGCTCCGAGTCGCGCCGGAGGGGCGTGACTGGTCTCGTACAGGTTCGTGGACCATACTGCCCGCCGTGGAGCAGAGCATAGAAGCGAAGACGAAGCCCGAGTTCGCCGCGGGAACCGACCCGGCGTACATTCCCGGCCTCACGGCCCCTGTTCCGGTGCGGACGGAGGGCGACGACGAGGCCGGCACGTCGGTGAACGCGGCGGCGGGCGCCGCCGGGGAGGCCGACATCCAGGACGCCGTGCCGACGGCGGAGCCCGTACCCTCCGACTCCGCCGAGGCGGACGCGGAGCCGGAGGACGCCACCGGCGGGCCCGACGCGGCCGGTACGGAGCCGACGGCGGACGCCGACTCGGCCGACTCGGCCGACACCGACGACGCCGACGCCGAGGTGTCCGGCACGCCGGCCTTCGAGATCAGCGACCGGCGCGGGTCCATCCGCGTGGACAGGGCGGGAATCCGGTTCACGCTCGATGACCAGGAGGCCGACTTCGACTGGTCCGAGGTCTCCGCGGTCGAGGTGAAGACGGCCGGCCTCGCCCGCCGGTTCACCCTCACCGTCCACGTCTCCTCGCGCCGCTGGTTCAACGCCGAGGTGGTCGCGGAGAGCCGGAAGCGGCTCAAGGAGTGGCCCGAGGAGCTCGACGTGGTCCTGGACGCCTACTTCGAGGAGTCGGAGGAGTCCTGACACGGAACGGCGAACGGGAACGCCTGATTCCACCACCAGGAGGGCCGGGAGGCCGTGGAAGCCACCCGGCCCCCCGTCATGCGCGGGTGCCGAATTCCCCGACGGGGTGCACGGCCCGCCCCGGGCGCGCGGCATAATCGCACCATGCCGATCACGGGTGGGGACATCGTCGACCTGGGCCAGGGACTGTACGTCTGGCTGCCGCCGGAGAGGGGCTGGGGGCTGGCCAACTGCGGCCTGCTCGCCTCGCCCAAGGGGGCGTTGTGGATCGACACCCCCTACGACCGGGCGCTGGCCGGGCAGTTCCTCGCGGCGAGTGAGGAACGGCTGCCCGAGGGCGTGTCGATCGACCGGGTGATCGTCACCCACGCCAACGGCGACCACTTCTGGGGCGCCGGGGTCGTACCGGACGCCGAGATCATCGTCACGCGCGGGGCCCGCGAGCACATCCACTTCGAGCCCACCCCCCAGCAGCAGCACTCCCTGATCGCCTCCGGCGACCCGGAGACACCACTCGGGTCGTATCTGGCCCGGCACTTCGGGCCCTTCGACTGGTCGGACACCGAACCCGTCGTGCCCACCACGTACTTCACCGGCGAGCTCGAACTGACCCTGGACGGCCACCCGATACGGATCACGGCGCTGCCGCCCGCCCACACCGCGGGCGACCTGATCGTCCATCTGCCGGACCACGAAACGGTGTTCACCGGAGACGTGATCTTCGGCTCCACGCCCGAGCGGCCGGGCGACCACCCGTGCCACTGGGCCGGTCCGCTCGCCCATGTGATCGAGGCGTGCGAACGCGTCCTGGCCACCGGCGCCAAGACGATCGTGCCGGGCCACGGGCCGCTGCTCGGCCCGGCCGGAGTCCGTGACCACATCGACTACCTCGGCCACGTGCGGACACGCGCCCACGCCTTCCACGCGGCCGGAATCCCCGCACCGGAGGCGGCCCGCCGGATCGTCGCCGAGGGCCGCCACCCCGACCTGGGCCTGCCCGAGCGGCTGGCCGTGACGGTCGGCACCGAGTACCGGCATCTGAACAACTCCGAGCAGACGGGCGTGTTCGAGGTGATGTTCGAAGTCGCCTCGCTGGCACAGGACATCGAGCGGGGACTGGTCGGACCGGCCCGCACCTGATCCCGAAGCCGCGCACCCGGTCGGACGACCGCCCCGGTCACGGCCGGGACCATCCGTCCCGGCCCCGGCCGGTCCGCCCCGCCGTACGCCCGCCCGGCCCGTCCGTCCGCCCGCGCGCAGGGCGACTGGATCGGCCCCGGCCTCTCCGGCTACGTTGATGCCGCGGCCAGAGCCGACCCGGTACGCGGCGGAGCCGATCCGGAGGATCGGATTCCCGGCCGTGTCGCTGGTGGGCCGAACGGGTGAGGAACGAGAGGATTGGCCGATGAACAGCGAGCGCAGCCGGCGCACCGTCGACCGGCACACGGACGAGGTGACCCTGTGAGCAGGTACGACAGGTACGACGCCACTGACGCACAGTGGGAGGGCCTGGCGCAGGTGGTACCGCTGCGGGGCCGCAACGAGTGGCCCTCCCGGGTCGACCACGGCGCGGTTCCGCAGGAGAGCGCCGAGGAGCAGCGCCGACTGGTGGTGCTGAGGGTCCAGGTCTTCTCCGACGCCCGCGAGGTGGCCGAGTACCTCGTCGCACAGGTCCCGGTCCTGCTGGACCTGACGGCGGCCGAGACGGACGTGGCCAAGCGCATTCTCGACTTCAGCAGCGGGGTCGTCTTCGGACTCGGCAGCGGCATGCACCGGGTGGACCGGAACGTCTTCCTCCTCGCGCCGATCGGCATGGAGGTGGAGGGGGTGACCCCGGCGGGCATCCCTCAATCGTAGGAAGCTCGTCCGGGCAAAACGGTTCGCCCGCCGAAGCCGTGCGTACGGTCCCGGCATGACCACCACAGCCCCTCCTCCGGGCGTCACCCGCGTCTGCCCGCCCCGCGCCGCTCCCGACGCCCCGGCCCGTCCCGTCCGCCCCGTCGTCACCGAACTGCGGCTGGCCGCCTTCGCCTCGCACTGGCGCCGAACCCTGCCGCTGGCGCCGCTGACCCTGCTCACCGGCCCCAGCGGCAGCGGTACCTCGTCCGCGCTGCGGGCCTACGAGGCGCTGGCCCGGCTCGGCGCGGGCGACGCGCTGGAGGAAGTGTTCCCCGACCCCGTCTCCTGCGTGCCCGAGCGCGCGGTGGCCGACGCCGAGGGCCGGCGCGGGTTCCGCATCGGCTGCACCGTGGACGGTCCGGCGGGGCCGGTCAGGCTCGACGTGGCGGTCCAGGCCGAACCCTCGCTGCGGATCGTGGGCGAGCGGCTCACGGCGGACGGCCAGACCCTGCTCAGCACCGCGCTCCGCGACCCGCGCCGCCCGACCGTGCAGGCCGCCTGGCACACGGCGGGCCAGGTGCCGGTGACCCGGGCCCCCCTCCCGGACGGCCGACTCGCCACGGCGCTGCTGCCGCTGCGGGTGGCCGGCACCACCGAGGGCCAGTTACGCGTACTCGCCGCCGCCGAGCAGGTGGTGGTGGGCCTGCACTCCGCCTTCCCCTGCGATCCGCTGCCCCGGGGGATGCGCGGACCGGCCCGCGCCGGGGAGGGGCGGCTCCGCCCCGGCTGCGACAACCTCGCCGCGGTGCTCGCCCGGACCCGTACGCAGTGCGCGCAGCGGCACGCCCGGCTGGTGGCCACCGCGGCGGCGGGGTGCGCGGGGCCGGTGACCGGGCTGACCACCCGGGACCTGGCGGACGGCACGGTGGAGGCCCTGGTGGGGCGCGGCGCCGGGCGCACCACCCCGATGGGGCGCCTCGGCGACGGCGAGCTCCGCTATCTCGCCCTCGCACTGGTCCTGCTGACGGGGCCCCACGTGCTGGAGGTGAACACCCCGGACGAGATCCCCTGGGCCATGCGTGCCCTCACCGTGCTGACCGACGGGTTCGACCGGGGGCTCGACGGGCGCCAGTCGGGCGAGTTGATCCGGCTCGCCGCCGGGATCTGCGCCGACGGGCACCTGCGGATGATCGGCACGGTGGGGGAGTCGGGCGCGGCACTGGCCGGCCGGGCCGAGGGCGCGACAGTGGTAGACCTGTCCGGGTGAACGAACTCGATGTGGCACAGCTCCAGCGGCGGCTCGCCGCCTTCGCCGAATCCAGAGAGTGGGGCCAGTTCCACACCCCCAAGAACCTGGCGGCGGCCCTCAGCGTGGAGGCCTCCGAACTGCTGGAGATCTTCCAGTGGCTGACACCGGAACAGGCCGGGGCCGTGATGAGTGACCCGGGGACGGCGCACCGGGTGGAGGACGAGGTGGCCGACGTCCTGGCCTATCTGCTCCAGTTCTGCGAGGTGCTGGGAGTGGATGCGCTGGCGGCGCTGTCGGCGAAGATCGACCGGAACGAGACCCGTTTTCCGGTGCCCGGGCGGTCCGAGGCCCCTGAGCATCACTCTTCGGAGTGATCGACTTATCCACAATCGTCTTCGTATCCACAGATTTCCGAATTCCTCTGTCCTTTCGGTACCGCCTCACTCACTGTGGGTAATGGACTGAGTGACCGGGTTTTCACAGTGACGGGGGATCGGATGGAAGCGGAACGGCTGGTCGAGATCGGACGGCGCGCGCTGGCGGAGAGCCGGGGCGCGGCGGACATCATGACCGAGGCATGGCAGGCCCAGGCGCTGGCGCGGGCCATCGGCGACCGGCTGGCCGTCGCCGGGCCCGCCGAGTTACGCGGTGACGCGCGTGGGCTCGGTGAGATCGGTGGGAGGGACTGGTCCGCGCCGGATTCGCCGGTGTACCTGCCCGGGCAGGCGCGTGCGGCCCGCCTCACGGAGGTGGCCGACGTGTCGCGCACCCTCGACGGGCTGGCGCTGCTTCTCGGCGAGGCGGGCATGGCGCTCGTCGGGGTCGCCTGCGACACCGGCGAGGACACCCTCTACTGGCAGTGCATCGAGGCGATAGACGCCGCCGACGAGTCGATGGACCGGGTGCGGGGCATGCTCGGCCGCCTCGCCGAACAGGCGCGGGAGCGGGCGAGGGAGCGGGACGGTCCGTACGGCGCGATCCGGGGATAGGGCCGCACGGTCGAAGTCGTGCCGGGCTCGCGGGCCCCTGGGCGGTGGCAGGTGGTGCCGCGCGGTGCCGGGGACAGCGACCCCGGCCCGGACGGCCTGTGCGGAGGCGGCGCGGACGGCCCGTGCGGAGGCGGCGCGGAGGGAGCCGCGCGAAGGGAGCAGGGCGGGAAGAGGCAGGATGGAACCATGGATCTGCGCATTTTCACCGAGCCCCAGCAAGGGGCGAGCTACGACACCCTGCTGACCGTCGCCAAGGCCACCGAGGACCTCGGGTTCGATGCCTTCTACCGCTCCGACCACTATCTCCGCATGGGGGCCGGTGACGGCCTGCCCGGCCCGACCGACGCCTGGATCACGCTGGCGGGCCTGGCCCGCGAGACCAAGCGCATCCGCCTCGGCACGCTGATGACGGCGGGGACCTTCCGCCTTCCCGGGGTGCTCGCCATCCAGGTCGCCCAGGTCGACCAGATGTCCGGCGGGCGGGTCGAGCTGGGACTGGGCGCGGGCTGGTTCGAGGAGGAGCACAAGGCGTACGGCATCCCCTTCCCGAAGGAGAAGTTCGGACGCCTGGAGGAGCAGCTCGCCATCATCACCGGTCTGTGGGCCACCGAGATCGGCAAGACCTTCAGCTACGACGGCACCTACTACCAGCTCACCGACTCGCCCGCGCTGCCCAAGCCGGCCCAGCCCAAGGTGCCGGTGCTGATCGGTGGACACGGCGCGGTCCGTACCCCGCGGCTGGCCGCGCGGTACGCGGACGAGTTCAACATCCCGTTCGCCTCGCTGGAGGACACGGAGAAGCAGTTCGGCCGGGTGCGGGAGGCCGCGAAGGCGGCCGGGCGCGGACCCGACGACCTGGTGTACTCCAACGCCCTCGTGGTCTGCGTCGGCAAGGACGACGCGGAGGTGGCCCGCCGGGCCGCCGCCATCGGCCGGGACGTGGAGGAGCTGAAGGCCAACGGCCTCGCCGGTTCGCCGGCCGAGGTGGTCGACAGGATCGGCCAGTTCGCGGCGGTCGGGTCCTCGCGGATCTACCTCCAGGTCCTCGACCTCGACGACCTGGACCACCTGGAACTGATCTCCTCGCAGGTCCAGTCGCAGCTGAGCAGCTGAGCCGATGAGCCGCTGAGCCGTAGGTAACGCGGAGGAGGAGAAGGAGTACCTGTGCGCCCCGTCCGGAGATCTCTCGCCGACGCCCTCGCCGAGGGCCCGGTGGTGCTCGACGGAGGGCTCTCCAACCAGTTGGAGGCCCAGGGGTGCGAGCTGTCGGACGCGCTGTGGTCGGCGAGGCTGCTGGCGGATGCGCCCGAGCAGATCGAAGCCGCGCACACCGCGTACGCACGGGCGGGCGCACAGGTACTCATCACCGCCAGCTACCAGGCGACGTTCGAGGGGTTCGCCCGCCGGGGGATCGGACACCGCCGGGTGCGGGAGCTGCTCGCGCGGAGCGTGGAGCTGGCCCGCCGCGCGGGCGACCGCCCGGGACGCGAGACCTGGGTGGCCGCCTCGGTCGGTCCGTACGGGGCGATGCTCGCGGACGGCAGCGAGTACCGGGGCGGGTACGGCCTCTCCGTCCAGGAGCTGGAGCGCTTCCACCGCCCCCGGGTGGAGGCGCTGGCCGCGGCCGGGCCCGACGTACTGGCGCTGGAGACGGTGCCGGACACGGACGAGGCGCGGGCGCTGCTCCGGGCGGTCGCCGGCACCGGAATCCCGGTGTGGCTCTCGTACACCGTCGCGGGCGGGCTGACCCGGGCGGGGCAGCCGCTGCGGGAGGCCTTCGCGGAGGCCGCCGGGAACGACCAGGTGATCGCGGTCGGGGTCAACTGCTGCGACCCCGCCGAGGCGGACGGCGCGGTCCGGTGCGCGGCGGAGGCGACCGGCAAGCCGGTGGTCGTCTACCCCAACAGCGGGGAGCGGTGGGACGCGCGGGCGCGGCGGTGGACGGGCGCGAGCACGTACGGCGGCGCGGAACGGGTACGCACCTGGACGCGGCACGGCGCACGGCTGGTCGGCGGCTGCTGCAGGGTCGGCCCGGAGCGGATCGCCGCGCTGGGCCACGCCCTGGACCACGCGCCGGAGACGGGTGGGGGCGCGGAAAATCCCTGGTGAGGAGGGCCCGGCCCGCCCATACTCGGACAGGTGTTCATGACGATCAGTACGACTGGAACCCCGGAACGCCCAGCGACCGACCTCGGTTTCCTGCTGCACAAGCATCCCGAGAAGGCGCAGACGTTCTCCACCTCGCACGGCACGGCGCACGTCTTCTACCCCGAGGCGTCCCCCGAGCGGTGCACGGCCGCGCTGCTGCTGGAGGTCGATCCGGTGGCGCTGGTCCGGCGCGGCAAGGGGAAGGGGCGGGGCGGAGCTCCCGACGCGGCGCTCGCGAGTTACGTCAACGACCGCCCGTACGCGGCCTCCTCGCTGATGTCGGTGGCCATGACGACCGTCTTCAAGTCGGCGCTGCGGGGCGACTGCCGCGCCATGCCCGACCGGGCCGCCGCACCGCTGCCGCTACGGATCGAGGTGCCCGCCCTGCCCGCGCGGGGCGGCGCCGAGCTGGTGGCGAAACTGTTCGGGCCGCTCGGCTGGGCACGGGTGGAGGCGGAGCCCGTACCGCTGGACGAACGGTTCCCCGAGTGGGGCGACTCCCGTTACGTACGGCTCGTACTGGAAGGGGAGTTGAAGCTCTCCGACGCGCTGCGTCAGCTCTACGTCCTGCTGCCGGTGCTCGACGACGCCAAGCACTACTGGGTGGCGCCGGACGAGGTGGACAAGCTGCTGCGGGCCGGTGAGGGATGGCTCGCCGCGCACCCGGAGCACCGGCTGATCACCAGCCGTTACCTCTCACGCCGCTGGGGGCTGACCCGCCAGGCCGAGCAGGCGCTCGAACTCGTACGCCTCGCGGAGTCCGACGACCTCGACGTGGAGAGCGTGGACAACGCGGTGGACGAGGCCACGGACACCCCGGAGCGGCCGGTGCCGCTCGCGCAGCAGCGGCGCGAGGCGATCCTGTCCGCGCTGCACGGTGCCGGGGCGGCACGGGTGCTCGACCTCGGCTGCGGGCAGGGGCAGTTGGTCCAGGCGCTGCTCAAGGACGTGCGGTTCACCGAGATCCTCGGGGTCGACGTGTCGATGCGCGCGCTCACCATCGCCGCGCGGCGGCTCAGGCTGGAGCGGATGGGCGAACGCCAGTCCCGCCGGGTCGCGTTGCTGCAGGGCTCCCTCACGTACACGGACAAGCGGCTGCGGGGATACGACGCGGCGGTGCTCAGCGAGGTCGTGGAGCACCTGGACCTGCCGAGGCTGCCCGCGCTGGAGTATGCGGTGTTCGGCTCGGCGCGCCCCCGGACGGTACTCGTCACCACGCCGAACGTCGAGTACAACGTGCGCTGGGAGACCCTCCCGGCGGGGCACGTCCGCCACGGTGACCACCGGTTCGAGTGGACCCGGGCCGAGTTCCGCGACTGGGCGGACGGCGTGGCGGACCGCTACGGCTACACGGTCGCGTTCACCCCCGTCGGCCCGGACGACCCCGAGGTGGGACCGCCCACCCAGATGGCGGTGTTCACGTCGGCCGAGAGCGGGGCCGCGAGCGACAGCGGCGAGAACAGGAACACGAAAGAGAGAGAGAAGGAGGCGAAGGCGGCATGACCACCCACGACGACAACACCGGCATCGACACCACCAGCGCCAACGCGGGGCCGCCGACAGCCAGGCCCCGGACCCTGCCGGTGCCCGACCTCTCCCTCGTCGTGCTGATCGGGGCCACCGGCTCCGGCAAGTCGACGTTCGCGCACCGCCACTTCAAGCCCACCGAGGTCGTCTCCTCGGACTTCTGCCGCGGCCTGGTGGCCGATGACGAGAACGACCAGAGTGCGAGCGCCGACGCCTTCGACCTGCTCCACTACATCGTCGGCAAGCGCCTCGAAGCGGGCCGGCTGACCGTCGTGGACGCCACCAACGTGCAGTCCGAGGCCCGCCGAAAGCTCGTCCAGCTGGCCAGGGAGTACGACGTGCTGCCGGTGGCCGTGGTCCTCGACCTGCCCGAGGAGGTCTGCCTGGCGCGCAACGCGAAGCGGCCCGACCGGTCGGACATGCCGCGCCACGTCGTCCAGCGCCACCGGCGCGAGCTGCGCCGTTCGCTGCGCGGTCTGGAGCGCGAGGGCTTCCGCAAGGTGCACGTGCTGCACAGCGAGGAGGAGACCGACCGGGCGACCGTCGAGCGCGAGCGCCGGTACAACGACCTGCGCCACCTCACCGGCCCCTTCGACATCATCGGCGACATCCACGGGTGCAGCGGTGAACTGGAGTCCCTGCTCACCGAGCTCGGTTACACGGACGGCAGCCACCCCGAGGGGCGGACCGCGGTCTTCGTCGGCGACCTCGTCGACCGGGGCCCGGACAGCCCCGGGGTGCTGCGCCGGGTGATGTCCATGGTCGCCTCGGGCGACGCGCTCTGCGTGCCCGGCAACCACGAGAACAAGCTCGGCCGCTACCTCAAGGGCCGCAAGGTCCAGCACACCCACGGCCTGGCCGAGACCATCGAGCAGCTGGAGCGCGAGGACGGCACCGACCCGGAGTTCCGCACGCGGGTGGCGGAGTTCGTCGCGGGGCTCGTCAGCCACTACGTGCTGGACGGCGGCGACCTGGTGGTGTGCCACGCCGGGCTGCCCGAGAAGTACCACGGCCGCACCTCCGGCCGGGTCCGCTCGCACGCCCTGTACGGCGACACCACCGGCGAGACCGACGAGTTCGGCCTGCCCGTGCGCTACCCGTGGGCCGAGGAGTACCGGGGCCGCGCGGCCGTCGTCTACGGCCACACCCCCGTCCCCACGGCCTCCTGGGTCAACAACACGCTCTGCCTGGACACCGGGGCCGTCTTCGGTGGCAAGCTGACCGCGCTGCGCTGGCCGGAGCGCGAGATCGTCGACGTACCCGCCGAGAAGGTCTGGTACGAGCCGGTCAGGCCGCTGGCGACCGAGGCGCCGGGCGGCAGGGAGGGCCGGCCGCTCGACCTCGGGGACGTCCACGGCCGCCGGATCGTGGAGACCCGCCACATGGGCCGGCTCTCGGTGCGCGAGGAGAACGCGGCCGCCGCGCTCGAAGTGATGAGCCGGTTCGCCGTCGACCCCAGGCTGCTGCCGTACCTCCCGCCGACCATGGCGCCGACCGCCACCTCCCACGAGGACGGGTACCTGGAGCACCCGGCCGAGGCCTTCGCGCAGTACCGGGCGGACGGCGTCACCACGGTCGTGTGCGAGGAGAAGCACATGGGTTCGCGCGCGGTCGCCCTGGTCTGCCGGGACGCCGCCGCCGCCCGTGAGCGGTTCGGTACGGACGGGCCGACCGGTGCGCTCTACACCCGTACCGGGCGGCCGTTCCTGGACGACGCGGAGCTCACCGGGACGCTCCTCGGCCGGATCGGGGCCGCCGTCACCGCGGCGGGGCTCTGGGAGGAGTGGGACACCGACTGGGTCCTGCTCGACGCGGAGCTGCTGCCCTGGTCGCTGAAGGCGGGCGGGCTGCTGCGCTCGCAGTACGCCGCCGTGGGCGCCGCCGCCGGTGCCGCCCTCCCGCCGGCGCTCGCCGCGCTGGAGGCCGCCGCGGGCCGGGGCGTCGACGTGGCCTCTCTCGCCGGGCGCCAGCGGGAGCGGGCCGGGGACGCCGCGGCGTTCACCGAGGCGTACCGGCGCTACTGCTGGAACACCGAGGGGCTGGACGGCGTGCGGCTCGCACCGTTCCAGGTCCTCGCGGTGCGGGGGCGTTCGCTCGCCGCCGAACCGCACGACGTGCAGCTCGGGTGGCTGGACCGGCTCGTCGAGCACGACCCGACCGGCCTGCTCCAGGTCACCCGCCGGCTCCTCGTCGACACCGGCGACGAGGCGTCCGTCCGCGCGGGCGTCGACTGGTGGCTGGAGATGACCGGAAGCGGCGGCGAGGGCATGGTCGTCAAGCCGCTCGGCGCCCTCGTCCGGGACGCCAAGGGGCGGCTCGTGCAGCCGGGGGTCAAGGTGCGCGGCCGGGAGTACCTCCGGATCATCTACGGACCCGAGTACACCCGCCCGGACAATCTGGAGCGGCTGCGCTCCCGCTTCCTCGGCCACAAGCGGTCGCTGGCGCTGCGGGAGTACGCGCTCGGTCTGGAAGCACTGGACCGGCTGGCCGACGGCGAGCCGCTCTGGCGGGTCCACGAGGCGGTCTTCGCGGTCCTCGCGCTGGAGTCGGAGCCGGTCGACCCCCGGCTGTAGCGGACCGGGGCCGTCGCGGCTGTGACGCACGCCCCGCGATCCGCGGACCGTTCGCGGGGTGAAGGGGGTGCCGCCCGGTGAGGATGAGGACATGGGATTCCATGTCGACTCCGAGGCCGGGCGGCTGCGCCGCGTCATCCTGCACCGCCCCGATCTGGAACTGAAGCGGCTCACCCCGAGCAACAAGGACGCGCTCCTCTTCGACGACGTGCTCTGGGTGCGCCGCGCCCGGCAGGAGCACGACGGCTTCGCCGACCTGCTGCGCGACCGGGGCGTCGAGGTCCACCTCTTCGGCGACCTGCTCCGGGAGGCCCTGGGCGTCCCGGTGGCCCGCCGGCTGGTGCTGGACCGGGTCTTCGACGAGAAGGAGTACGGCCCGCTGGCCACCGAGCACCTGCGGGCGGCGTTCGAGGAGCTGACCCCGGCGGAACTGGCCGAGGCGCTGGTCGGCGGGATGACCAAGCGGGAGTTCCTGGACCGGCACGCCGAGCCGGTCTCGGTCCGCTTCCACGTCATGGAGCCGGACGACTTCCTGCTCGGCCCGCTGCCCAACCACCTCTTCACCCGGGACACCTCCGCCTGGATCTACGACGGGGTCTCCATCAACGCGATGCGCTGGCCCGCCCGGCAGCGCGAGACCGTCCACTTCGAGGCGATCTACCGCCACCACCCGCTCTTCACCGGCCCCGACGCGGGCGTCTTCCACCACTGGTCGCAGGGTCAGCACGACTATCCGTCGACCATCGAGGGCGGGGACGTGCTGGTGATCGGCCGGGGCGCGGTGCTCGTCGGGATGAGCGAGCGCACCACCCCGCAGGCGGTCGAGATGCTGGCGCGCGGGCTCTTCGACGCCGGTTCCGCGCACACGATCGTGGCGCTGGACATGCCGAAGCGGCGGGCGTTCATGCACCTGGACACCGTGATGACGATGGTCGACGGCGACACCTTCACCCAGTACGCCGGACTCGGCATGCTCCGCTCGTACACCATCGAGCCGGGCGACGGTCCCCGTGAACTGAAGGTCACCGACCATCCGCCCGAGCACATGCACCGGGCCGTCGCCGCCGCCCTCGGCCTGGACACGATCCGCGTCCTCACCGCCACCCAGGACGTCCACGCCGCCGAGCGCGAACAGTGGGACGACGGCTGCAACGTACTGGCCATCGAGCCCGGGGTGGTCGTCGCCTACGAGCGCAACGCCACCACCAACACCCATCTGCGCAAGCAGGGAATCGAGGTGCTGGAGATCCCGGGCAGCGAGCTGGGGCGGGGCCGGGGCGGCCCCCGGTGCATGAGCTGCCCGGTCGTACGCGATCCGGTGTAGCGCCGCCGCCCGGCGATGTCCCGAGGAGCCGAGCCCACCCACAACTCTGTATAGCGATGCATTGTCTCGTATACACTTCCAGAGTTACGGTACGCCGAAGATCCCCGTCCGACCCAGGAGCAAGAACCATGGCCATAGACCTCGCAGGCCGTCACTTCCTCAAGGAGCTCGACTTCACCGCCGAGGAGTTCCTCGGGCTGGTCGAGCTGGCCGCGGAGCTGAAGGCGGCCAAGAAGTCGGGGAGCGAGGTCCAGCGGCTGCGCGGCAAGAACATCGCGCTGATCTTCGAGAAGACGTCGACCCGCACCCGCTGCGCCTTCGAGGTCGCCGCCGCGGACCAGGGCGCCTCCACCACGTACCTGGACCCCTCCGGTTCGCAGATGGGGCACAAGGAGTCCGTACGGGACACGGCGCGGGTGCTCGGCCGGATGTTCGACGGCATCGAGTTCCGGGGCGACAGCCAGCAGGCGGTCGAGGAGCTCGCCGCCTACGCCGGTGTCCCGGTCTTCAACGGCCTCACCGACGACTGGCACCCCACCCAGATGCTGGCCGACGTCCTCACCATGGTCGAGCACACCGCCAAGGACATCCGCGACGGCGGTTTCGCCTTCGCCTACCTCGGTGACGCCCGCTTCAACATGGGCAACTCCTACCTGATCACCGGTGCGCTGCTCGGCCTGGACGTGCGGATCGTGGCGCCCGAGGCGTACTGGCCGCACCAGGACATAGTGGCGCGGGCCCGTGAACTGGCCGCCGGCAGCGGCGCGAAGATCACCCTCACCGAGGACATCGCCGAGGGCGTGGCCGGCAGCGACTTCATCGCCACCGACGTCTGGGTCTCCATGGGCGAGCCCAAGGAGGTCTGGGCCGAGCGCATCGCCGCCCTCTCCCCGTACACCGTGACCATGGACGTGCTGCGCGCCACCGGCAACCCCGGGGTGAAGTTCCTGCACTGCCTGCCCGCCTTCCACGACCTCGGCACCGCGGTCGGCCGGGAGATCCACGCCGTGCACGGGATGACCGAGCTGGAGGTCACCGACGAGGTCTTCGAGTCCGCCCACTCGGTGGTCTTCGACGAGGCGGAGAACCGGATGCACACCATCAAGGCGATCCTCGTCGCCACGCTCGCGGGCGCCTGAGCGGAAGGTCCGCGGGCGTGTGAGCGGAGCGCTCGCGGTGCCCGAGGGCTGCGCTCGCGGTGTCCCGAATGCATGGTGATGCATCCAATTGGGTGAACATGCGCGTCGGCGGCTACCATGATTCGTCTCGTTGGGGTCCGAGCTTGCAGGCTCGGGCCCCATTGCCATGTACGGCACCGCCCCCACGGCGTGCCGCGCCCCCCACGGCGCACCGTGCGTGGTCCCCCCACCGCACCACCAGAGAAGAGAAACGCCGCATGAGCGCGCAGCGCACGATCCGGCCGGGCCCACCCAGCTCCGGCCCGCGCCGCAAGAGCCCCGAACAACTGGTCGCCGAGTCCGGTGCGGACCTTGAGGGGCACGGCCTCAAGCGGACCATGGGCCTGTTCCAGCTGGTCTGTTTCGGCGTCGGCGCGGTCGTCGGCACCGGTATCTTCGTCGGGCTCTCGGACAGCGTCTCGGAGGCCGGCCCCGCGGTCGTGATCTCGTTCGTGCTGGCGGCGATCACCTGCATCTTCACGGCGTTCTCCTTCGCCGAGCTGGGCGGCGCGATCCCCGTCTCCGGCAGCTCCTACTCCTTCGCCTACGCCACCTTCGGCGAGCGCACCGCGTTCCTCGTCGGCGGCTGCCTGCTGCTGGAGTACGGCGTCTCGGTCTCCGCGGTCGCGGTGGGCTGGAGCCAGTACGTCAACGAACTGCTGCACAGCCTCTTCGGGGTGCAGCTGCCCGAGGCGCTCTCCGGCGGCCCCGCCGACGGCGGTGTCGTCAACCTGCCGGCCGTCCTGGTGATCGCCATGGCCGCCGCGCTCCTCGTGCGCGGAGTCCGGGAGAGCGCGAGCGCGACCGCCGCGATGGTGGTCCTCAAGATCTCCATCCTGATCGCGTTCTGCGCCATCGCCTTCACCGCGTACAGCCACGACAACCTGTCGCCGTTCGCGGGCAGCGGCCTCTCCGGGATCACGTCCGGGGCCTCGCTGGCCTTCTTCTCGTACATCGGCTTCGACGCGATCACCACGGCCGGCGAAGAGGTCAAGAACCCCCGGCGGAACATCCCCGTCGCGATCATGATCTGCCTCGGCCTGGTCACGCTGCTCTACTGCGCGGTCGCCGTCGCCGCCATCGGGGCGCTCGGCCCGGAGAAGGTCGCCGACACGCCCGCCGCGCTCTCGGCCGTGGTCAACCAGGTCACCGACTCCACCGTGGGCGGCGGCATCGTCGCGTTCGGCGCGGTCGTCGCCATCGCCTCCGTGGTGCTGGCCGTGATGTACGGCCAGACCCGCATCCTCATGTCGATGGCCCGGGACGGACTGGTGCCGAGGATCTTCGAACGGGTCTCACCGAAGACCCATACCCCGGTCGCCAACACCTGGATCGTCGCCGCCGTCTTCGCGGTCCCGGCCGCCTTCTCCTCGCTCGACGCGGTGGTGAACCTGACCACCATCGGCACCCTGGGCGCGATGGCCGTCGTCAACCTCGCCGTCATCCAGCTGCGCCGCCGCGACCCCGGACTGAAGCGCTCCTTCCGGGTGCCGCTCTACCCGGTCAGCCCGATCCTGGGCGTGGCGTTCTGCGTGTACCTGATGTACGGGACCGGCTGGGAGGCATGGACCGAGTTCGCGGCCTTCCTGGTCGCGGGCTCCCTGCTGTACTCCTTCTACAGCCGGAGCCGCTCGCGCCTGGTCAGCTCCGAGGAGTCGGACCGGCCTGGGCAGGCACCACCGGCAGCGTGAACCAGACCGCCTTGCCGTGCTCCGTGGTGCGGTGACCGCAGGCGGAGCTGAGGGTACGGATGAGCAGCAGGCCACGCCCGTGCTCCTGCCACGGGTCCGGCATGGTGTCCGGGCCCGCGGCGGCCAGTCCGCCCGGCGGCTCGGGGTCGCGGTCGTGGACCTCCACCTGGCAGCCGGTCGGCAGCATCTCCACCACCAGCTCGATCGGCTCGTCGCTGTCGGTGTGCTCGACGGCGTTGGTGACCAGCTCGGCGGTGAGCAGCTCGGCGGTGTCACTGTCCGGGGGCGCTTCGATGTCGTTGAGCGCGCTGCGGACGAGGGCGCGGGCGATCGGCACGGCCGCGG
Source organism: Streptomyces sp. NPDC001493 (assembly GCF_053597235.1). Taxonomy (NCBI): domain Bacteria; kingdom Bacillati; phylum Actinomycetota; class Actinomycetes; order Kitasatosporales; family Streptomycetaceae; genus Streptomyces; species Streptomyces sp. NPDC001493. The sequence goes on along the minus strand of NZ_JBSFHV010000009.1, from coordinate 60,856 downwards.
TCGTGTGCGGCAGCTCGATGCGCCAGGAGGCGGGTGCGGGATCGACGGGCGGCAAGACGTCTTCCGTTCGGGTCGCGGGATTCCTTGCGCGGAAGCCGTCGGGTGACAGAGGGACCGTCGTGTGGTGCGCGCGGCCGTCCACGTCGGGATGGCTTCCGTGTTCCAACCTACGGATCGGGACGTCCATGTACAGGGGCCACCCGACCGGTATGAAAAGGACTTTCGGGCCACACTCTCACGAACCGCCCGACCCGTGGCTGTGAGGACAGTCACTCTACGCGGCACCGGGTGGTGCCCGTACCACCCTGTGCGGTCGGAAGAGCGCGAGCCCGGCGGGCCCGGACGCGGGACGGGGCCCGGTCGTCCGTGCGGACGGCCGGGCCCCGTCGGGGTGCCGGGTGGAGCAGGGCGGATCAGTAGGGCTTGACCAGCACGTGGGCGGCGCCCGGGATGCCGATCTTCAGGAGCTCGTCCTCCTCGGGCGTCGTCGGATTGCCGGTCTCCTGCTTGAGGACCGCCCGCGACAGGCTCTGTACGAACATCGCGCGGGGCCTGCGCCGGGCCTCCCACGCGGCGAGCGCCGCCGGGACGTCGTCGGCCTCGGCGTCCAGCGACCGCGCCAGCACCAGGGCGTCCTCCACGGCCATCGCCGCGCCCTGCGCCAGCTGCGGTGCGCTGGCGTGCGCGGCGTCGCCGGCGAGCACGATCCGGCCGACGTGCCAGGGTTCCTCGACGGTCACCTGGGAGATCCGGGAGTACACCACGGCCGCCGGGTCGGTGACGTGCTTCACCGCCTCGGCCACCGGCCCGCCGAACGCGGTGAGCCGCTCCGCCAGCTCCTCGTGGGCCCGCTCCGGGTCCGGCCGGAAGTCCGGCTCCTCGCCGAAGACCGCGCCCAGGTACATCAGCTCGTCGGTGATCGGGGTGAGCAGCGCCTTGGCGTCCTCGTTGCCCGCGCTCATCACGACACCCTGGACCTCCGGGAGCCGCGGCACGGTGACGCGCCAGTTGGCGAAGCCCGTGTACTCGGGGGTGTAAGCGTCGCCGTACAGCCGGTTCCGGAGCGGGGAGCCGATGCCGTCGAAGCCGACGACCAGGTCCCAGCGGGCGGACGAACCGTCCGACAGGGTCACGTCGACCCCGGCGCCGTCGTCGGACAGCTCGGTGATCGTCGTGCGGTAGGAGACGGACGCGCCGGCGGCCGTCGCGGCCTCGGCGAGGATCCGGGCCAGCTCGGGCCGGGGTATCCCGTTGTTCGAGGGGGCGTCGTCCATGCGCGGCTGCGGGATCTTGGCCAGCGGGGATCCGGCCGGGTCGCAGATGGTGAGGATCTCCCACTCGAAGCCCGCTTCGAGGCAGGCGTCCAGGACCCCGATCTCCCGCATGACGTGCAGGGCGTTGGACGGCTGGATGATGCCGACGCCGAGAGCCTCGACGCCGTCGCGCACTTCGGCGACCTGGACGGTGTGACCGCTCCGGGCGAGCGCGGTGGCCAGAGTGAGACCGCCGATCCCGCCGCCGTGGATCAGTACGCGCAGGGGTGTTGCCATGTCTGTTCTCTTTCCGAGGAGGTCGGGGGTTCCGGGAACGGGGGTTCCGGGAACGGGGGGTTCAGGAACAGGGGTTCAGGAACGGGATGCGCGGGCGGTACGCGGTCAGCCGACCGCCGCCGGCAGGGCCATCAGGTGGTCGACCAGGGCCAGCAGCACGTCGCGGCCGAAGGACCGCTCGCGCACGTCCCCGACGAGGAGGGGGACGTGCGGGTCCAGGTCGAGCGCCGCGCGGATCTCCCCGGGGCTGCGGGTGTTGTGCCCGTGGAAGCAGTTGATCGCCACCACGAACGGGATGTCCCGGCTCTCGAAGAAGTCGATCGAGGCGAAGCTGGTGTCCAGCCGGCGGGTGTCGGCGATGACGACCCCACCGAGGGCCCCGTTGACCAGGTCGTTCCACATGAACCAGAAGCGTTCCTGGCCGGGCGTGCCGAACAGGTAGACCACCAGCTCGGGGCTGACCGTGATGCGGCCGAAGTCCAGCGCGACGGTCGTGGTGCTCTTCTGGCCGACACCGGCCAGGTCGTCCACGCCGATGCTGGCCTTGGTCAGGAACTCCTCGGTGCGCAGCGGGGCGACCTCGCTGACCGCGCCCACCAGGGTGGTCTTTCCGACGCCGAAGCCACCGGCGATGAGTATCTTGACGGCGCTGGGCGCCGTTTGAGGCGTTGTCATCTTGCTCAGAGTCTCCGGAGTCCGTCACGTACGGCGGCCAGCAGGCCCATGTCGGCCCCGCCGGAGGCCCGTGCCACCGAGAGCGGGGCGCGGGCCAGCAGCAGGCCCTGGGAGACCAGATCCGCCAGCAGGATCTTGGTCACCGAGATCGGCAGGTCGAGATCGGCGGACACCTCGGCGACAGCGGCGGGGTGTACGCAGCGGTCGAGGATCATGCGGTGTTCCGGCTGGAGCCGGCCCGGCCGCAGCGGTGCACCGTGCTCGTCGCGCATGTCGTGCACGGTCGTCAGCACGGTGATGAGGGTGAAGTCGTCCCGCTCGGGAGCGGTCCGGCCCCGGGTGATCGTGTACGGGCGCACCATGGTGCCCGCACCGTCGTCCTCATAGCCGTCGGTCTCGTCGTCGTCCCAGTAGGGCGTCACACCCGCTGCCCGTCCCCGGTGCCGAAGGCGTCGAACTCACCGCGTACGGGCGCGGTGAGCTTCTGGCCGACCTGCTGGACCAGGTTGTGCATGGCGAGCGACATCACCTCGGCGTCCACCTCCTGCGAGGCGACGACGGCGAGGTGGGTGCCCTGGCCGGCGGTGATGATGAAGAGCCAGAGGTCGGCCAGCTCCACGATGACCTGGTGCACCGTGCCGCCCCGGAACAGCTGGCCCACGCCCCGGGCGAGGCTCTGCTGTCCGGTGCAGATCGCGGCGAGCCGCTCGGCGTCGGACCGGTCGATGGTCCGCGAGTGGCTCACGACCAGTCCGTCGTCGGACAGCAGCACGGCGTTGACGGTCTCCGCCACCGAGTCCACCAAGCCGTCGAGCAACCAGTCGAGATCCTGGAGCGTGGCCGTTGTGCGTGTCATGACCGTTCTTCTCTCGGGTTGAGGGGCGAAGGGGGAGGGGGAGTCTGCGCGGACGTCCCGTCGGCCGAGCGCGCCTCGCGCGACCGCCGCTGGAACGCTCCGATCGCCGCACCGGCCCGCCGGGGAGCGGGCCTGAGCAGGGGGTTCTCGTCCCAGCTCGGGGTCCTGGGCGCGGCGGCCGGACGGCCGGCCGCGGGGTCGACCCGCAACTCGTCGACCAGGCTGGCCTGACGGACCCGGCGGGGGAGCGGGGGCTCCGAACCGGGTGCCGGGGCGTCCCCGCCCGGCGGGAGTGCCGGATGGCCGGAGGCCTGGGGCTGCCGGTCGCCGCCGTGCGCGTGGTTCCCGTACGGCGAGGTGTCCGCGTCCGGGTCCGGGTAACCGCCGGGGTACGACGGCTGCTCCTGGTACGACGGCTCCTGGTACGGCTCCGGATACGGCTCCTGGTAGGCGGTGCCGGGCTCCGGGAACTGCCCGGCGTGCGCGTCCGGGTCCGGGAAGCCGTGCCCCGGCACCGGGTACTGCCCGGCCGCCGTCATGTACGGCTGCTCCTGGGCGGCGTACTCCCGGTCGCCGGGGGCGTAGGGGTCCGAGGGCCCGTAGACCTGGTCGCCCGGACCGTAGGACGGCCGGTCGCCGGAACCGTAGGAGCCCTCGGGGGTGCCGTACGACTCCTGCGCGGGGGCGTAGGAGGGGTCGGCGTACGGCTCCTGCCCGTACGGCTCCTCGGGGGCGGAGTACGGGGGTTCCGGGACGGTGTACGTACCCGACTGGACCGGCCGGTCCGTGTCCGTGGCGGCGGCGGGGGGCCGGGCCTCGGACGCGACGGGGGGCGCGGACCGCTGGGAGCGGGCGGCGGCGTGGTCGACCAGGGCGGTGACCCCGGCCATCGCCCGGCCCTGGACGCGGGACGGCAGCGCGCCGGTGGAGACGGGGGCCTCCTCGCGCGCGGGCTCCGGCGCGGAGACCGGGGCGGCGGACACGGCGGCGACCGGGCGCCCGGTCGGATGGGCGACCGTGAGCTCGTCGGGGACGAGGACGACGACCCGGGTGCCGCCGAACGCCGACGAACGGAACTCCACCCGCAGGTCGTGCTGGTGGGCGAGGCGGGAGATCACGTGGAGGCCGAGCCGGATGTCCTCGGAGTGGGCGAGCACGTCCATCCGGGGCGGCTTGCTCATCAGCTCGTTGGCTTCGGCCAGTTGGTGCTCCTCCATGCCGAGCCCGCGGTCCTCGACCTCGATGGCCAGGCCGCGGCTCACCTTGGCGGCGCGCACCTCCACCGGGCTCGGCGGCCGGGAGAACGCCAGTGCGTTCTCGATCAGTTCGGCCAGCACGTGCGAGACCGGGCCGACGGCACGCTCGGAGAGCCAGGGCGTTCCGTCGAGGTCGAGCACCACCCGCTGGTAGTCCTGCACCTCGCCCTGGGCGGAGCGCATGACGTCCAGCAGCGGGACGGGCTTGCGCCAGCGCCGGTGCGGGGCGCCGCCGGCCAGGATGACCAGGTTCTCCTCGTACCGGCGCAGACGCGCGGTGAGGTGGTCCAGGTCGAAGAGGCCGTCGAGCACCTCGGGGTCTTCGTGCTTGCGCTCCAGCTCGTCCAGCTTCTTGAGCTGCTGGCCGATGAGCTGCTGGGTGCGACGGGCGATGCGCTGGAGGAGACGCTCGAACCCGCGGTGCTGGTCGGCCTGTTTGACGGCGGCGGCGAGCGCACTGGTGCGGGCGAGGTTGAGCGCGTCGCCGAGCTGGGTGATCTCGTCGCCGGTCCTGCCCTTGCGGTCGGACTCGATGGCGCGGGCCTCGGCCTCGACATCGATCTTCTCGCCCTGGCCGAGCCGTTCCACGATGTCCGGAAGGGTGCGTTCCAGCTCCTCCGCGCGGTCCTGGAGGCGCTTGATGCGGCGTCGCAGGTTACGGGTGAGGCGCCAGGTGGTCAGGATGACCGCGATCACCGCGAGCAGGCCGACGACCGTGGTGACCACCATCTTGACCAGCAGCGACACGATGGTGTTCTTGCCGATCGTGACCACCAGCGAGGTGCGGTGTTCGAGCAGGTTCACGAGTTGGGGGGTGACCTGGTCCATCGTCGAACGCCAGGACTTCTCCGAGGCCGCGATCCGGACGAACCCCTTGGAGTCGGCGTCGCGGGGCGCGAGGATCTGCGACTCCAGCTTCGTCTTCGTCTTCCATGCCTCGCCACCGGCCATCTCGTTCCACATCGCCCGCTCGTCGGCGGGGAGGTTGGGGAGGACCTTGGTGGAGTACTGGAAGGACTGGCCGGTGATCTCCTTGCGCAGCTGCGCGAGGTCGGCGGAGCTGAGCTTGCCGGCCGGCCAGCCGCGGGCGAGCAGCGCGTCCGAGCGGGAGACCATCTCCTTGACCCAGAAGAGGTCGACCAGCGGCGCGGACGCCGTGGTCACCTCGCCGTTGTCCACCTGGCTGAGGGCGGCGAAGAGCTGGAGGTCGACCGCGATGAGATCGGTGTAGTAGCCGTAGACGACCGCCTGCTGCTCGTCGTCGCCCTGGTCCACCAACGTCCGTTGTGCGGGTAGCTGGTTGATGGACTCACGGGCCTTGCCGACGGCCTCGCGCACCTTGGACGGGGCGCTGTCGGCGGAGATGTCCGAGACGGACTGGAAGGTCTCGATCGCCTTGTCGGTGAGCTTGCGCTGCCGCTGGAGCGCCTCCTTCGAAGCATCGGGATCGGCCAGCGCCTCTGCGCTGAGCCGCCGTTCCTCCTGCAGGTTGTAGTACACGATGTTGGACGGCTGGCCGGCCTTCTGGGCCAACTGCCCCTGAGCTGCCTGCCGCTGGAAGTCGAGCAGGGTCTGACCACTGGTGACCGCCCAGAGGGCCGCGAGGGCGATGCCGGGGACGATGGCCAGGATGAGCAGGGCTGTCCGCAGCGACATGGGGGTCGAGTCGGTGCGCCGAGACGCGCGCGTGCGCAGGGCATTCTCCTTGACGTGGGTGACGGTCTCACGACCAGTCAATTCCGTTGAGAACTTCGACACATAGATACTAGGCACAGTGAAAAAATGAAGAGAAAGTGGGCTCACACGAACAACACCGGTCCCACATATCCCTCACACGCCCAGGTGTCGTAAGGAGCCGCCCGCGGGGACCGCCCGGGTGGACATGGGGCGCCGCCGCACCTCGTGCGGCGTGCCGGACGGGTGAACGCCTTCGGGGGATATATCCATACTCAGTGCCTCATTCTCCGGACACCCCGCTGTGATCGCGCTCGTCCTCTGCCACTTCGCCCTGGCGGCCTGCGCCGGTCCCCTGGTGCGCCGGCTGGGCAGCCGTGCGTTCGTCGTGCTCGCGCTCCCCCCGGCCGCCACCACGGTCTGGGCCTTCACGTTGTGGACGAGCGCCGCCGACGGACGGGCCGACACCTGGTCCTGGGACTGGATCCCCGCGTACGACGTCTCCGTCGACCTGCGGCTCGACGCCCTCGCCGAGCTGATGGTGCTGCTCGCCGCCGGGGTCGGCACCCTCGTGCTGCTGTACTGCGCCTCGTACTTCGCCGACGACACCCCCCAACTGGGCCGGTTCGCCGGGAACCTGCTGGCCTTCGCCGGTGCCATGCTCGCGCTCGTCCTCGCCGACGACCTGATCACGCTCTACGTGTTCTGGGAGCTGACCACCGTCTTCTCCTACCTGCTGATCGGGCACACCAGCGAGAAGAAGCAGAACCGCAGATCGGCGCTCCAGGCCCTCACCGTCACCACCTTCGGCGGACTCGCCATGCTGGTCGGGTTCCTCATCATCGGCCGGGCGGCGGGCACTTACCGGATCTCGGAGATCGTCGCCGACCCGCCCACCGCCTCCGTCGCCGTCCAGGCCGCCGTCGCGCTGGTCCTGGCGGGCGCGCTGTCCAAGTCCGCGATCTGGCCGTTCTCCCTCTGGCTGCCCAACGCCATGGCCGCCCCCTCCCCGGTCAGCGCCTACCTGCACGCCGCCGCGATGGTGAAGGCCGGCGTCTACCTGGTCGCCCGGCTCGCCCCCGCCTTCGCCGACGTACCCCTGTGGCGCCCGGTCGTCCTCGTGCTCGGCGCCGCCACCATGCTGCTCGGCGGCTGGCGCGCGCTGCGCCTGCACGACCTCAAACTCGTCCTCGCCTACGGCACGGTGAGCCAACTCGGCTTCCTCACCCTGCTGGCCGGGGACGGCACCCGGGACGCCGCGCTCGCCGCCGCCGTGATGATCCTGGCGCACGCCCTGTTCAAGGCCCCGCTCTTCCTCGTCATCGGCATCGTCGACCACGCCACCGGCACCCGCGACCTGCGCCGGCTCTCCGGCGTCGGCCGCTCCCTGCCGCTCGTCTGCGCCGTCGGCGTGCTCGCCGCCGCGTCCATGGCCGCGCTCCCCCCGATGCTCGGATTCGCCGCCAAGGAAGCCGCGTTCGAGGCGCTCCTGCACGGGGACACCGCCGACCTCTGGACGCTGGCCGCCACCGTGGCGGGCTCCGCGCTCACCACCGCGTACACCCTCCGGTTCGTCTGGGGCGCCTTCTTCCGCAAGCCGGGTGTCGCGGACATCCCCGTCCACCGGGTCTCCGCCGCCTTCCTCGCCCCGCCCGCCGTGCTCGCCGTCACCGGACTCGTGCTCGGCCCCGGGGTCGGCTGGACGGACCACCTGTTCGAGCGGTACGCCGACGAGTTCCCCGCCACCGCGTACCCCTACCACCTCGCGCTCTGGCACGGCTTCACCACCGCGCTGCTGCTCTCCGCCGTCGCCTGGGCGGGCGGCGCCCTGCTCTTCGCCGCCCGCGCCCCCGTCCGTACGCTCTCCCGGCGCATCGCCTGGCCCACCGCCGACAGCGTCTTCGGCCACCTCCTGCTCGGCCTGGAACGCCTCGCCCTCCAGATCACCGGCCTGGTGCAACGCGGTTCGCTCTCCGTCTACCTCGCCACCACCCTGCTCGTCCTGATCGCCGGGCAGCTCGCGGTCCTCATCACCGACCGCCCCTGGGACGACGCGACCGCCCCCAGGCTCTGGGACTCCCCGCTCCAGGGCGCCCTGGCCGTCCTCACCAGCGCCGCGGCCCTGCTCTGCCTCACCGTGAGCCGCCGCATGAAGGCCGTGGTGCTCGCCGGACTCACCGGCTACGGCACCGCACTGCTCTTCGTCGTCCAGGGCGCCCCGGACCTGGCGCTGACCCAGTTCTGCGTGGAGACCGTCTCGATGATCGTGTTCGTGCTGGTGCTGCGGCGGATGCCGGTGCACTTCCAGGAGACCGTCAGCTCCTGGCGGCGGGCCGTACGCATCCCCGTCGCCCTCGCGGCGGCCGCCACGTTCGGGGTCGCCGTCTGGGTCTCCGCCGCCGCGCGCACCGCCGAACCGGCCGGCGCGGCGATGGTGGAGGAGGCCGCGAGCCACGGCCTCAAGGACGTCGTCGCCGCCATCCTGGTGGACCTGCGGGCCTGGGACACCATGGGCGAGTCGGCGGTGCTCGCCGCCGCCGCGGTGGGCGTCACCAGCCTGATCTACCTGCACCGCAGGAGCGAACAGCCACCCGCCTCCGGCGGGGAGCCCCCCGGCCGGCCCCCGTCCACCGCCCCCGCACCCGCCGGTGTCCCCTCGCTCACCGCCACCCCCGCGCACTCCACCGCCTGGTCGCTCTCCCGCGACCGCGAGGGGCTCACCGGACTCCCGCAGGGCGACGAGGGCGCCCCCGAACGCGACTGGCTCGCCGCGACCTCCACTCTCGCCCCCGAACACCGCTCACTCGTCTTCGAAGTGGTGGCCCGGCTGCTGTTCCACCCCGTCCTGGTGCTCTCCGTCTACCTCCTCTTCTGCGCGGAGAACATGCCGGGCGGCGGTTTCGTCGCCGGACTGGTCGGCTCCGTCGCCCTCATCACCCGCTACCTCGCGGGCGGCCGGTTCGAGCTCGCGGAGGCGGCCCCGCTGCCCCCCGGACTCATCACGGGCATGGGCCTGTTCCTCTCCACCGGTGTCGCCCTGCTCGGACTCTTCGACGGCACCGTGCTGCACGCCTGGACCTACCACGGCCACCTGCCGGTTCTCGGCGACTACCACCTCGGCACCTCGGTGCTCTTCGACTGCGGGGTCTACCTGCTGGTCCTCGGAGTCGTCCTCGACATCGTCCGCGCCCTCGGCGCGAAGATCGACCGGCAGATCGAACGGGCCGCCGCCCTGCGGCACCAGGGCCCGGCCGAGGCGGGGGGCGGCACCCGGTGACCGTCAGCGCCTCCTTGCTCGCCACCGCCGTGGTGCTCTGCGCGGTCGGCGGAATCCTCATGCTCACCCGGCCGCTGACCCGCATCCTGCTGGGCGCGGTGATCATCGGCAACGGCATCAACCTCCTCGTGCTGTCCGGCACCGGCTCGGCCGGCGCCGCGCCCCTGCTCTACGGCGTACCGCTGCGCGAGGTCACCGACCCGCTGCCGCAGGCCATCGCCCTCACCGCGATCGTCATCACCCTCGCCACCACCGCGTTCCTGCTCGCCATGGCCTACCGCAGCCACCAGCTGACCGGCACCGACGAGGTCCACGACGACCTGGAGGACCGGCGCATCGCGCTCCGTGCCGAAGTACGCGGCGAGCGCGCCCAGCTCATCGAGGAGTACCGGACCGGGGACGCCCCCACCAGCGAGGAGCGCACCCGCTACCTGGAGGAACGCCGCCGCCTGCGCCACCGGCTGCGCGCCGACCGCGCCCTCCAGGCCCGGGGCCGGGACGCGACCGGTGACCTCTGGCACGACGTGCTCGGCGCCGACCCGGAGGACCACGCGGAAGCCGCGGCCGTCGGTGACCGCTCTTCGTCGGCCGAGCCCTCGCACCACCCCCGCCCCGGAGACGACCGCCCCGGAGACGACCACCCAGGAGACGCCGGATGAACGCGCTCGTCCCGCTGCCGGTGCTGCTGCCGCTCTGCGCCACCGGACTCAGCCTCGCCTTCGGCACCCGCCTCAAGCGCTTCCAGCGCTTCATCAGCGTCGCCGTGCTCACGCTCGTCCTCGGGCTCTCCGCCGGGCTCATGGCCGCCACCCAGTCGGAAGGACCGCTCTCCGTCCACCTCGGGGACTTCGCCCCGCCGCTCGGCATCACCCTGGTCGCCGACCGGCTCTCCGCCCTGATGCTGACGGTCTCCTCGGCGGTCACCCTCTGCGTGCTCGTCTACTCCCTCGGGCAGGGCATGGCCGACCGGGACGAGGAGACCCCCGTCGCCGTCTTCCACCCCGCCTACCTCATCCTGGTCGCCGGGGTCTCCTGCACCTTCCTCGCCGGAGACCTCGTCAACCTCTACGTCGGCTTCGAGATCATGCTCGTCGCGAGCTTCGTGCTGCTCACCCTCGGCGGCACCGGACCCCGCGTGCGCGCCGGATCCACGTACGTGATCATCTCGCTCTTCTCCTCGATGCTCTTCCTCACCGCCATCGCCATGACCTACGCGGCGACCGGCACCGCCAACTTCGCCCAGCTCGCCCAACGTCTGCCCGAACTCCCTCTCGGGGTACAGACGTTGATCCAGGCCATGCTGCTGACGGTCTTCGCCATCAAGGCCGCCGTCTTCCCGCTCGGCGCCTGGCTCCCCGACTCGTACCCCACCGCGCCCGCGCCCGTCACCGCCGTCTTCGCCGGGCTGCTCACCAAGGTCGGCGTCTACAGCATGCTGCGCACCGAGACGCTGCTCTTCCCCGGCAACCGGGTCGGCGACCTGCTGATGGCCCTCGCCCTCGCCTCGATGATCGTCGGCATTCTCGGCGCCGTCGCCCAGACCGACCTCAAGCGGCTGTTCTCCTTCACCCTGATCAGCCACATCGGCTACATGATCTTCGGTATCGGCCTCGCCACCCGCCAGTCCTACGGCGGCGCGATCGTCTACGTCACCCACCACATCACCGTGCAGACCACGCTCTTCCTCGTCGCCGGGCTGATGGAACGCCGGGGCGGCACCACCGAACTCACCCGGACCGGCGGCCTCGCCCGGGCCGCCCCGCTGCTCGCCGTGCTCTACCTCGTCCCCGCGCTCAACATGGCGGGCATCCCGCCGTTCTCCGGATTCATCGGCAAACTCGGCCTGATGCGGGCCGGTGTCGCCGACGGAAGCGTCTGGGCCTGGCTCCTGGTGGCCGGCTCCACGGCCACCAGCCTGCTCACGCTGTACGTGATGGCCAAGGTCTGGAACCTGGCGTTCTGGCGCGACGCCCCGCCCGGACAGGCCCTCGACGGCACCGTCCTGGAGGCCGACTCCGACGAGGACGACGACGACGCCGACGAGGGGCCGGACCGCATGCCCGGCACGGGCGACGAGCCGGTGGGCCATCTGCCCGGACCGGCCGGACGCGCGTTCGCCGCCACCCTGCACGGACGCGCCATCACCACCACGACCCGGCTGCCCCGCACCATGGTCGCGGCCACCGCCGCCGGAGTCGCGATCAGCCTCTCCTTCACCGTCTTCGCCGGACCCCTGACCACCTACACCGACCGGGCCGCCGCCGAACTCCTGCGGCGCACCCCCTACATCGAGGAGGTGCTCGGCCGGTGAGCCGCCGATTCCCGCACGGGCCCGGGATGCCACCGCTCAGCGTCACCCTGGGCAGGAGCGGGCGCCGCGTGCTCGACCTGCCGCTCATCGTCTGGCTCACCCTGATCTGGGTGATGCTCTGGTCCACCCTGACCTGGGCCAACGTCCTCATCGGGGTGGTCGTCGCGGTGGCCGTCTGCCTGGCCTTCCCGCTGCCCCGGGTCGACCTCGGACTGCGGCTGCACCCCTGGGGCATCCTGCTGCTCGCCGGCTACCTGCTCTACGACATGGTCACCTCCGGGGTGAAGGTGGCCGGGCAGATCCTCGCCGGCCGGCCGCACCGGGCCGCCGTCATCGCGGTGCCGCTGCGCTGCCGGAGCGACCTGATGCTCACCGCCACCGCCGTCGCCGTCTCCAACGTGCCGGGCGGCGCCATCGTCGAGGTGCGCCGCTCCACCGCCACCGTCTTCCTGCACGTGCTCGACGCCGACCGGCCCGCCGAACTCGACGCCGCCCGGCGCTCGGTGTGGCGGATGGAGGCCCTGACCGTACGGGCCTTCGGGACCCGGGACGAGATCGCCCGGGTCGCGGAGCCGCCGCCGTCCCACCCGCAGACCGGGAGCACCCCCGCATGACCACGACCGGGAACACCGACCGCTGGCTGCTGTACGTGGCGGTGGCGATGATCGTCGTCGCCGGGCTGCTGCTGCTCGCGCGCATCTGGCGCGGACCCTCGATGCTCGACCGCGCGCTCTCGCTCGACGTGTGCGCGGCCCTGATCATCGCCGGGCTCGGTGCCCGCGCGGCTCTGGTCCGCGACACCTTCTACTTCCCGATCATGCTGGTGCTGGCCTTCCTCGGCTTCACCGGGTCCGTCGGCATCGCCCGATTCATCGCGGTACGCGACCGGCCGCGCCCACGCCGCCGGCCGGACCGCCCCACCGGCACGAAGGAGATGGGAAGTTGACCACCTGGCTCACCGTCGTCGACACCGCGGGCGCCGTCGCCATCCTGCTCGGCGCGGCGACCTGCCTGCTCGGCACCTTCGGCATGCTCCGGCTGCCCGACGTCCTCTCGCGCAGCCACGCGGCGACCAAGCCGCAGACCCTCGGCATCCTGCTGGTCCTCATCGGGGTGGCGATGCGGCTGCGCAGCGGGATGGATCTCGCGACCCTCGCCCTGATCCTCTTCTTCCAGATGATGACCGGCCCGGTGGCCGCGCACCTGGTCGCCCGTTCCGCGTACCGGACCGGCCAGATCGACCACGACGACCTGCTCTTCGACGACCTGGACACCCAACTCACCGAAGAGCGCTGACCCTTGGCCGCTTCTGCGAGTGGGCGGCCATGCGCTTCGGCGCGGTATGCCCGGAAACAGAAGCGTGCCATGATGCGGGTCAACTGCCGGACGCTGGGGGGCGTATGGGAAGCACGGGTACGGTGCTGCGCGAGTTGCGCGGGGCACAGAAGACGGCCAAGGGCGTCTCGCTCTACTCGCGGTACGTGAACAGGCCCGCCGGCCGGGTGCTCGCGGCGGCGGCCTTCCGGGCGGGGCTCACGCCCAACCAAGTCACCCTGGTGAGCGCCGCGTTCACCTTCTCGTCCCTCGCGGCCCTCGCGCTCGCCGGGCCCTCGTGGGCGCTCGGGGTGCTCGTCTGGGCCGGACTGGTGGTGGGCTTCGCCTTCGACTCCGCCGACGGCCAGCTCGCCCGGCTCACCGGACGCGGCGGCCCGGACGGGGAGTGGCTCGACCATGTGGTGGACTGCGCCAAGATGATCCTGGTCCACACGGCCGTACTGATCTCCCTCTACCGCTCGGACGTCTACCGCATCGGCGAACAGCGCGGCGAGACATGGCTGTTGCTGCCGCTGGGCTTCCTGTTCACCGCCGTCCTCACGTTCTGCGCCGGACTTTTGCGCGAACAGCTGGGCAAGGCGGCTCTGCGCGGGGGCGCCGGGGCCGTCGCCCCCGCGGGACCGGTCTCCCCGGTCCGCGCCGTCGCACTGCTCCCCGCCGACTACGGGGTCTTCTGCCTGGTCTTCCTGCTGCTCGGCGAGCCCACGGCCTTCCTGGCGGGGTACGCGGTGCTCGCCGTCGTGCACGCACTCTTCCTGGTGGCCTTCCTGGCCAAGTGGTTCAGGGAGCTGAGAGCGCTCCGGGCCGCGTGACGAGCACGTCCAGCGCCTTGCGCAACTGGGTGCTGGACGTGTGCACGGTGTACGGGAAGTAGACGACCTCCACGCCGACTTCGGCGAAGTCGCGTTCGAGCTTCTTCCCCTTCTCCGTACCCCGCCAGTCGTCACCCTTGAAGATCACGTCGAAGCGGACCTGCTGCCAGGTGTCGATCTTCTCCGGCACGGTCTCCACGAAAGCGGCGTCCACGTGACGGATGCTGCGGACGATCTCCAGCCGCTCCCGCAGCGGGATCACCGGCCGGTGGCCCTTGGCGAGCTCGGCCATCTCGTCGGAGACGACCCCGGCGACCAGGTAGTCGCACTGACTGCGGGCATGACGAAGGATGTTGAGGTGACCCACGTGGAACAGGTCGTACACGCCCGGCGCGTAACCCACCCTGTGCTGCACCATCCGTTCTCTCCCCCCACGGTGAACGTCATGTGCTGATGTTTCCAACGACCTTACTGTGAAGAACACTTGTGCAACCCGTGAACGGATAAGCTCGACGCGGGGCTGTTCCCTCGGGGAACAGGGGGCCGTTCCGGGGGGAAGGCGATCGTCCGATGTCCGCTGCCGCACCACACACGCCGCTGCACGACCGCAGAATCCTGGTGGTCTCGACCAACTACGCGCCGGAGCTGACCGGCATCGGCCCGTACGCCACCCAGCTCGCCGAACACTGGGCGGCCACCGCCGCGCGCGCCGACGTGCTCACCGGGATGCCGCACTACCCGTCCTGGCGGACCGACGCGGAGTACCGGGGCGTCTGGCGCACCACGGAGGAGCGCGAGGGGGTCCACGTCCACCGCCGGCGCCACTACGTACCGCCCCGGCAGACCGCGCTGCGCCGGGGCCTCTTCGAACTGACCGTCCTCGGCCACGGACTGCTCGCCCCGCCGCCCGGCCGCCCGGACGCCGTCGTCGCCCAGATGCCGAGCCTCGCGGGCGGGGTCGTCGGCGCCCGGATCGCCCGCCGCCACGGCGTCCCGTACATCCCCGTGGTCCAGGACCTGATGGGCGCCGCCGCCGCCCAGAGCGGCATCCGGGGCGGCGGCAGGGCCGCGTCCGCCGCGGCGGCGGCCGAGCGGTACGCGCTGCGCGACGCGGCGCTCGTCGGCGTCATCCACGAGAGCTTCGTGCCCGGCGTGACCGCCCTCGGCGTCGACCCCGCCCGCATCCGCACCGTCCCCAACTGGACCCATGTGCAAGGGCCCACGGCCGACCGGGCGGCCACCCGCGCCCGTCTCGGCTGGCACCCGGACACCCCCGTGCTGCTCCACTCGGGGAACATGGGGCTCAAGCAGGGGCTCGACGTGCTCGTCGACCTCGCCCGGCTGGCGCCCGACGTCCGGGTCGTCCTGATGGGCGACGGCAACCAGCGCGAGGCACTGCGCGCACGGGCGGCCGGGCTGGCCAACCTCGACTTCCTGCCGCCCGCCGCCGCCGAGGACTTCACCGACGTCCTCGCCGCCGCCGACGTCCTCGCCGTCACCCAGCGCGCCTCCGTCCTCGACATGTCCGTCCCCTCCAAACTCACCTCCTACTTCGTCTCCGGACGGCCCGTCGTCGCCTCCGTGGCCGACGGGGGCGGCACCGCCGAGGAGGTCCGCCGCTCCGGCGCCGGAGTGCTGGTGCGGCCCGAGGACCCGGCCGCCCTGCTCGCCGCCGTACGCGAGCTGGCCGCCGACCACGCGGAGGCCGACCGGCTCGGCACGCGCGGAGCCGCCTACGTCGCACAGCACCTGAGCCGCGAGGCGGGGCTCGCCCGTTTCGACGCCCTGCTCGCCGAGGCATTCGACAACGCCCGAGGGATCGCACGAGGGAGCACACGCCGATGACCCATCCCATCCGACCCCTGGACGACCAGGACGAGCCGGCGCTCCTGCGCGACCAGTTCCGCCAACTGCTGCGCTACCGGGGCCTGCTCGCCACCGGGGTGCTCCTCGGACTCCTCGGCGGCGGCTACCTCGCCGTCGCGGGCGACGAGACCTGGTCGGCCACCGGCGAGGTGCTGGTCCGCTCCGCGACCGCCGACCCCTTCGCCACCGGAGCCTCCGCCGACAAGGGCATCAACATCGGCTCCGAACGCCAGACCGCCGTCAGCGACACCGTCGGCACCCTCGCCTCCCGCACTCTCGCCGCCAAGGGCGACAAGGTCTCCTCCCGCGACCTGCTCGCCGGGCTCCAGGTCACCAACCCCCCGAACACCCTCACCCTCCGGTTCGCCTACACCGGCGCCACCCCGCAGCAGGCGCGGGACCGCGCCGAGGCCCTCGCCACGGCCTACCTCGCCAACCGGAAGCAGCTCACCGAGGACAGCATCGAGAACATGGCGAACGGCTACCGCGCCCAGCTCAAACCGCTGGAGGAGAAGCGCGACCAGCTGGAGGAGCAGATCGGCTCCTCCACCGCCGACGACATCACCAGCGCCCGCGCGAGCCTCATCGTCTCCATCTCCGAACTCAGCCAGAAAATATCCGAGTTGAAGGCGCTGGACGCCACCCCCGGCTACCTCAACAAGAAGCCGGTGACACCCACCGAACCCACCGGGGCGGGCCTGCCGCTCCTCCTCGGCCTCGGCGGAGTCGTCGGCCTCGCCCTCGGACTGCTGCTCTCCTGGGTCCGCCTCGTCTTCGACCCGACCGTACGCTCCACCCACGAGCTGGTCCGCTCGCTCGGCGCCCCCCTGCTCGGCACCCTCCCCAGGGAGCGCGCCGCCGCCGCGGGCCTGCTCGCCATCGGCCGCGGCGGCAGCCGGCTCGCCGAGGAGTACCGCGCGGTGGCCTTCCGGCTCGCCTACGACCCCGCCTTCGCCGACAACCGCCGGCTGCTGGTCACCGCCCCGCGCGGGGACAACTCGGCCGCCACCGCGGCGGCGGCCAACGTTGCCGCCGCCTTCGCCGAGATGGGCCGCGACGTCCTCCTCGTCGAGGCGGACCTGCGGACCCCCTCCCTCGCCCGCGACCTGGGCCCGGCGGTCAGCGAACCCCGGCCCCGGTGGGCCTCGGACGACAAGCGCGGCTGGCCCGCGGGCAGCCGTACCAACGTCGACGTGCCCGGCTCCGGCGCCTTCGCCCTGGTGGCGGGCGCCCCGGTGGACAACGTCCCGCGCGCCCTCACCTCCGCCCCGGTCGGACGGATCGTCGCCGAGGCGGACGCGCCCGGAGCCGTCGTCATCGTGCTGGCCCCGCCCGTCCTCTCGTACGCCGACGCCGTCGCCCTCGTGGACCGGGTGGGCGGCGTCATGATCGTCTGCGACCCGCGCGAGGTGCACCGCAGCGACCTGGAACGCATCCGCGAGGTCGTCGGCGCGGCGGGCGGCCACCTGCTCGGGGTGCTCCTGCACCCCGGACGCACCCGGCGGGCCCGCAAGGAGCAGCGGAAGCACCAGAAGTCCGCCGGACGGCGGGGCGGCGGTGGCGGACAGGGGTCCGAACCCGAGGAGGCCGAACGGCCGGAGATCACCGGCGACCCGGCGGAGACGATGGGGCTGCGCACCTTCACCGTGCCGCCCGCCCGCCGGTGAGGGCCCGCGGCGCGGTCGTCAGCTCCGTCGCGGACCAGGGGGTCGCCGCCCTCACCAACATCCTGGTGCTGGTCGCGGCGGCCCGGCTCTCCACCGTGGCCGGATTCGCCCGGTTCTCCGCGGTCTACCTCGTCTTCACCGTGCTGCTCGGCGTCTTCGGCGCCTACACGGGCCAGCCGCTCGTCCTCACCCGGGGCGGCGAGGCGGCCCGGAACGCCTGCCGCTCCGCCGTCGCCTTCGCGCTGCTCGCGGCGACCGTGCTCGGCGCCCTCCTCGCCGGCGGCGCCCTCCTCGTCCCGGGGGACACCGCCCGCGCCCTGCTGGCGCTCGGACTCGTGCTGCCGGTCGTCCTCGGCCAGGACGCGATGCGGTACGCCTTCTCCACCCTGCGGCTGCCGCACCTCGCCCTCGCCGCCGACCTGCTCCGCCTCGGCTGCGTCCTGGGCGCACTCGGTTCGCAGAGCCACGGAGCGGGGGCGGCGCGGCTGGTCGCGGTCTGGGGGCTCTCCGCCCTCCCCGCGCTGCTGCTCTCCGCCGTCCTGCTGCGCGGCCGCACCGCCGGGGCCCGTACCGAACTCGGTCCGTACCTGCGGCGCGGTCACCTGGGGCAGCGGTTCGTCGTGGAGTTCGGGGTCGGCAACGCCACCAGCCAGCTCTCCGTGCTCGGCCTCGGCACGGTCGGCAGCCCGCTCGTGGTGGGCGCCCTGCGCGGCGCGACCACCCTCTTCGGGCCGCTCAACGTCCTGTTCACCTCCGCCACCAGCTTCGGCCCGCCGCTGCTGGCCCGGGTCGGCGACGAGCGGCGCCGGATACGGGCCACCGCCGCTCTCGCCGGGGTGCTCGCCGCGACCGCCGCGCTCTGGGCCACCGCCCTCGCGCTCCTCCCCGACCGGATCGGCGGCCAACTCCTGGGCGACACCTGGTCGTCCGCCGCCGCGCTGCTGCCCGCGACCGGCAGCCAGTACGCGGCGATGGCCTTCGGTACCTGCGGACTCCTCGCCCTGCGGATGCTCGACCCGCGCACCACTCTCTCCATCCAGGTGGTGTTCTCGCTCGCCGCCGTCGTCTTCCTGATCGCCGGCTACGCGGCTGCCGGGGTCACCGGCGCCGCCTGGGGGCTCTGCCTGGGCTCCGTCTGCAAGGCCGTCGCCACCTGGACCCGGGTCGCCAGGCTGCGGCGCACCGGTGCGGCCGGTACGGGGGCCGTCAGCGCGACCGCTGTTCGCTCCGCTCCGTGAACGTGGTGACGAACGCCAGACAGAGCGCCGCGATGGCGAGCTTCCCCACCGACTGGAGGAGTGGGCCGCGCAGCAGGATGAAGGTGTAACCCGCCACCAGCGGCGCCGCGATCGCCAGCACGCTCCCCGGGCCCGGCCCGGCCCGGGTGACGGCGAGCGCGTACCGGCGGTCGGTGCGCGCGGCGACGTACCCGATCAGCGCCAGACCCCCGACCATTCCGGCCGGACCGAAGTCCACCCAGAACTCGGTCCACAGCGGTGCCGAGAGGTTGGTCATGTTCATCCCCATCCACTGCCCCACCCGGACCCCGGTGTCCTCCGGCTTCCCGCTCCACACCGCGCGCGGCACGAAGAACAGGGCGGAGCCGGCGAGTTGGCGGCCGTACGTGTGACCCCGGGTGTCCACCCAGGCGATGGTGTTGGCGAACATGACCGTCTGGTCGTAGTCCTTCGTCGCCAACGGCTCGAAGGCCGAGGCCGACTGCACCGGCCGGTACCCCGAGTCGTCGTACCGGAACTTGTCCGCGTACGGGAAGAGCACCAACGCCCCCACCACGCCCAGGGCCAGCACCGTGCGGTACACCGCCGCACTGCTCGGGAACGCCGTGAAGAGCAGCGAGACGAGGACCGTGAGGAACCAGTAACGCGCGTTGGAGATCGGGTTGTTGACGATGAGGTTGAGCGCCAGCAGCCCGGTCCACGCGAGAACCGTCGACGGCGAGCGGCGGGCCCGGCGCGAGGTCACCAGACGGCGCGTCCAGAAGAGAAGGGCCAGCAGCGCGGGCACCGTGCCGAAGCCCTTCAGGAACGCCGAACCGACGTTCGACTCGGTCGAGGCGACCCCGCTCTCGGCCACCGACGCGCTGATCTCCTGCCGGCTGGTGAAGAAGATCGCGGGGCCGCCGAGCTTCACCACGTAGTACCCGCTCGCGGCGAACGCCAGCAGCAACAGCAGCCGCAGCCGGGTCCGGCTCGCGATCGCGGGACGGCCGTGCCGCGACCGGGAGGAGGGGGACCGGCGCCGCAGCGGGCGGCGCGAGGCCAGCAGCGCTCCCAGGTCGAACGCCGAGCACCCGACGAGGATCATCGCGGTGGCCGTCACCAGATCCGCGCGGGGCCCCACCAGGGGAGTCGGCGTCTGCCCGATCACCGCCTGCGCCAGCGGCGCGACACCCATCGCGATGTACACGAACATCCAGAACACGCCCTGGAGCAGACGCCGCCGGGTGGAGAGGATCATCGTCGCCAGCCGGGCGCCGGCGTAACACGTCAGGACCAGCTGCAGCCAGAACACGGTGTCCCGGCTGCCCGTCCCCGGCTGCGCCGCGACCACCGCGGGCAGGAAGACGACCAGGCCCAGGATCAGCGGCACCGCCAGCGCGCGCGACAGCATCGCCCAGGCGAGCGGCCTCGTCACGGGCTCCAGGGTCCGCCGGACCGTGGCCGCGCGGGCGGCACGGGCGGCACGGGCCGCATCGGCCTTCGCGGCCGGAGCCGTGTCGTACACGGACGTCATGCGCCCCCCGTTCCGTGGACCTGCGAACACCTTAACGAATCAACCCA
Organism: Streptomyces sp. NPDC001493; assembly: GCF_053597235.1. Taxonomy (NCBI): domain Bacteria; kingdom Bacillati; phylum Actinomycetota; class Actinomycetes; order Kitasatosporales; family Streptomycetaceae; genus Streptomyces; species Streptomyces sp. NPDC001493. The sequence continues at coordinate 40,776 of NZ_JBSFHV010000009.1, read as the reverse complement.
CTTGAGGGGGTGCGATGACTACTCTGTGAAAACCGGCCGAGGTTGAGGGGAACCCTGGTGAAAATCCTGCACGTCGTCACGCTGCACACCCCGGACCACGCCTTCGGCGGGCCCACCCGGGTGGCGCTCAATCTCTCCAAGGTCCAGCGGGCGGCCGGTGACGACGCCCGCGTCATGGCCCTGGGCGACGGCTTCGGACCCGGCGAACTCCCCGGGGAAGTAGAAGGAGTTCCGGCCCTCCTCCACCGCGCCCGGCACGTACTGCCGATGTTCGAGGTCAGCGGGATCACCTCGCTCTCCCTGCTGCGCGCCGCCCGCCGCGCCATGCGCGCCGCCGACCTCGTCCACGTACATCTCATGCGCGACCTGGTGACCCTGCCCGTCGCCCTCCTCGCGCTCGCGACCCGGACCCCGCTGGTCGTGCAGACCCACGGCATGATCGACCCCACCGAGAAGCCGGTGGCGAAACTGACCGACCTGCTCGGCGTGCGGAAGGTGCTCCGCGAGGCCGACGCCGTCCTCCACCTCACCGAGACGGAACGCCTCGACGTCAACGCGGTGGCCGCGCCGGTCGCCCTCACCCGCACGGTCCGGCTGGTGAACGGGGTACGCCCCCAGGAGCGCAAGCCCGCCCGCGAGCCCGGCCGGCCGCCCACCGTCCTCTTCCTCGCCCGCGTGCAGGAGCGCAAGCGCCCCGAGGACTTCGTCGCCGCGATGCCCGCCGTGCTCGCCCGGCACCCCGACGCACGCTTCGTGCTGGCGGGCCCGGACACCGGGGCGCTGGCGGGCACCCTGGCCCTGGCGGAGAAGCTCGGCGTGACCGGCTCCCTCGACCACGTCGGCCCGCTCGGCCACGAGGAGGTCCTGGCGGCGGGGCGCGAGGCGGACGTCTACGTGCTCCCGTCGATCGAGGAGCCCCTCGGGGTCTCGGTCCTGGAGGCGATGTCGGTCGGCACCCCGGTCGTCATCACCCGCACCTGCGGCCTCGGCCCGGACGTGGCGAAGGCCGGGGCGGGCCGGGTGATCGACAGCCGCGTCGGCGAGGACGCGGCCAACGCCGCCAAGGTCGCCGAGGCCGTCCTCGAACTCCTGGAGCCGGAGGCCGCCGCCGAGGCCGGCAGGGCCGCCTGGGACCTGGTCAACGCCGACTTCACCATCGACGTGGTCACCGCCACCCTGCGCCGGACCTACGAGGACGTGGTCGCGCGGCGACGGGCGTGAGTCCTCATGCGGTACGGAGGTCGTGCACCTCGACGGCGAGCCGGGGCCACGGGCGCTCGAACGCTTCGGGGGAGAGAGGGGCGGCGTGCAGCTCCCCGGAGCGGCGGAACCGGACGGTCGTTCCCCTCGTGCCGTCGTCGGCGACCGGCGTCAGGCCCGTCACCGGGACTCCGTACGCGTAGCGCTGCGTCCAGGCTCCGTCCGCCCGCCGGTTGGTGTGGACGAGCCACTCGCTGAGCGCCGCCACGACCGACATCCCGCGTCGCGGGTGCCCGTCGGGGAGCGTCTGCGCGCCGGGACGGTCGAAGAACCGTAGATCCTTCGTGGCCATGACCGGCTTCTTCACCGGGCGACCCCGCGCGTCGAGCCGGGTGTCCGTGCCCCGGCCGTCGTCCGCTACGGAGACCGAGCCGTCCGGGTGGAGGGTGACCGTACAGCGCCCGCCGCCCCTGTCCTCCGCCTCGTCCGCCGCGTAGGCGACGACCTCCAGCACCAGATGGTCCGGGCCGCCGGGAGCGAACGCGGCCGGATCGCTCCGGACGTGGGCGAGATGGGCGTGGTCCACGGTGCTCGCCCAGTCGTGCGTGGTGTTCCGCCAGGGGGCGGGAGATGCGTCCATGAGGGGGGATTCTCCCCGCGGACCGGCCTGTGTGCGTGCCCTGTGCCGCCGCCCGGCGAAGACGGGTGAGGGGTCCGCGCAACCGCGAACCCCTCACCCGTGTTCGGGTCACCCGTGTCGGGGTCACCCGTGTTCGGGTCACCCGTTATCCGGCCGATCAGCCCTCGTACGCGTCCAGTTCGGCGAGGAAGCTCTCCCGGACCGAGGGGGCCGCCCACGAGATCTCGATGGCGTTCCGCTGGAGGCGGACCAGCTCCTCGTCCGAGAGGGCGGCGGGGCCGCGCAGGGCCGCGAGGTTCTCGGAGACGTAACCCGGGAAGTACGCCGGGTCGTCGGAGTTGACCGTGACCTTGACGCCCTGGTCGAGGAGCGCGCGGATCTCGGCGGCCTTCAGGCCGTCCGTGACATGGGAGTTGGAGATCGGGCACACGGTGAGACCGATTCCGCGCTCGACGATGCGGGCCACCAGCGCCGGGTCCTCCAACGCGTTGACGCCGTGGTCGATGCGGTCGACCCCGATCTCGTCCAGCACCTGGCGGATGTGCTCCGTGGAGTTCTGCTGGTCGACGTCGCAGTGCATCGTCAGCCGGAAACCCTCGGCGCGCGCCCGGGCGAAGACCTCGCGGAACTTCACCGGCGGGTTGCCGGCCTCGTCGGAGTCCAGGCCGACGCCGATGATCCACTCCTTGTACGGCAGGGCCTGGACGAGCGTCGCCATCGCGAACTCGGCTTGGAAGTCCCGCAGGAAGCACATCACCAGACGGCCCCGGAAGCCCGTCGCCCGCTCGGCGTCGTCCAGCGCACGGGTCAGGCCCCGGATGACGGTGTCGAAGGCGACACCGCGCGCGGTGTGGGCCTGCGGGTCGAAGAAGATCTCCGCGTAACGGACGTTCTGCGCGTGCGCCTTGGCCGCGTAGGCGGCGGCGAGGTCGTAGAAGTCCGCCTCGGTGCGGAGCACGGACATGCCCTCGTAGTAGACGGAGAGGAAGCCGGGCAGGTCGTCGAAGTCGTACGCCTCGCGCAGCGCGGCCTCGTCGGCGTACGGCAGCTCGACGCCGTTGCGGCGGGCGAGCGCGAACTTCAGTCCGGGCTCCAGGGTGCCCTCGATGTGCAGGTGCAGTTCGCACTTGGGCAGACCCGCGACGAAGGGGTCCACGGTGACGGTCTCGGTCATGGCGATCTCCTCGGTGGGACGGGTCAGTTGGCGGAGGGAAGCAGGATGTCGACGACGTCCTGGGTGTGGTAGCTGACGACACCCAGGTCGGTGACGGCGTACTCGGGGATCGCGGTGATCTCCAGGAAGATCAGGTAACCGAACGCCGAGGGGAGTTCGCAGCCGAGCGCGCGGGACGCGGCCTCCAGGCGGTCCTCCGCGTCGGCCATCTCCTCCGGGGTGAGGTCGGCGACGATCCCGGCCACCGGCAGCGGCAGGAACTCCTTGATCACACCGCCGTCCACGACGACCTGGCCGCCGCCGTGCTCGGAGAGGTGGTTCACCGCCAGGGCCATGTCGGCCCGGTCGGCGCCGACGCAGACGATGTTGTTGTCGTCGGGGGCGGCCGAGGAGGCGATGGCGCCCGACCGCAGCCCGAAGCCGTTGATCATCGCGGTGACGGTGGCGCCGTCGTTCTTGCCGTACCGCTCGGAGACCGTGACGTACAGCGCGTCCTGCGCGAGGTCGGCGCGGACCGTGCCGTCGACCACCGGCAGCGTCATCTCGACGCCCTTGCGGACGAACGGGACGGTGCGGTCCATCTCCACGACCAGCACCCGGGCCTCGTCGCCCTCGGCGGCGATGCCGACGCCCTCCGGCGCGAGCGGGGCCACCTTGAACGCGGGGGAGAGCGCCGGGGTGCGTACGGGCGGCTGCGGGGCGCGCAGGGTGCGGCCGTTCTCCGCGACCAGCTCACCGCGCGCGAACACCCGCTCCACCTGGAAGGACTCGGGGGAGTCGACGATCAGGACGTCCGCGAAGCGGCCGGGCGTGATCGAGCCGACGAGGTGGTCGATGCGGTACATCTCGGCGCAGTTCAGCGTGGCCATCTGGATCGCCTCGACCGGACGGACACCGGCCTTGATCGCCATCCGGACCAGCTTGTCGAGGTGGCCCTCGCGGATGATGTCGGCGACGTGCATGTCGTCGGTGCAGAACCCGACGTGCCGGGACTGGGCGCCGAACTCGGTGACGGTGCGCACGTTCTCGTTCATGAAGTGCGCGACCGAGGACTCGCGGATGAGCAGCGACATGCCGGCCCGCAACTTCTGGAGGGCCTCCTCGGCGGTGTAGCTCTCGTGGTCGAGGCGGACGCCCGCCGCCGACAGCGCGTTGATGGTGGTCTGCGCCGCCATCGGGGCGCAGCCGAAGATCGGCAGCCGGTTGCGGTGGGCGAGTTCGAGGGCCCGCAGCACCTTCTCGTCACGGTTGAGGACGAACTCCGCGACCGTCTCCCAGACACCGAAGCACTCGGCCCAGCCCTGCGTCTCCTCGTGCTCCTCGGGCCCGAAGGAGAACCCGACCGTGGTCTCGGGCAGGGTGTACGGCGTCTTGAACGGCGCGCCCCAGAAGATCTTCATCGGGCTCGCGTCGGCCTCCCGCAGCGCCTCGCGGACCCCTTCGAGACCGGCGACGACGAGGAACTGGTCGAGCCCGGAGATCACCGAGGTGGTGCCGAAGCGGACGGCCGCGTCGGCGAACATCGTCACCGAGAGCTTGGAGCACTCCAGGTGGAGGTGGCCGTCGATGAGCCCCGGGGTGAGGTACTTGTCGGTGGCGTCGACGATCTCCGTGTCCGGCCCCTCGTACGCGCTGACGTCACCGGTGGCGGCCACGCGCTCACCGGTGATCGCCACGTCGGCCGGGTAGATCTCGCCGGTGTGGACGTTGACGAGCTGCCCGCCCTTGATGATCCGGTCGGCCTTGACGACCCCTTCGGAGGCGTCGATGAGGCTGCGGAGGCTGGGGTGGTTCATGGGGTTCGCTCCAGGGCGCGTACGAGAGGTGGGGGAGGGTCCACGTGCGGGAGGGCACGTGCGAGGGGGTGCGGTGGCGGTGTCCGAGGCCCCGGGTTCAGGTGCCCGGGGTTCAGGTGGCCGGGGTTCAGGCGTCCAGGACGAGCTCGGCCTCGGCGCGTACGGTGCGACGGGCGAGCAGCCAGTAGACGGCGCCCGCGACGAGCGCACCGGCGAAGACCGACAGGTCCAGGCCGCCGGCCGCGTCGGAGAGCGGGCCGACGAACACCGTGGAGTCGACCCAGAGCACCGCCGCCCCGAAGCCGAGGAGCACCGCGATCAGACCGGCCGGGCGCACCCCGCCCTTGTGCCAGTAGATGCCCTTGCTCCCGGTCTCCCGGGGGAAGAGCGAGGGCACGTGGTAGCGGCCGCGGCGCAGCGCCCAGTCGGTGAGGTAGACGGCGGCCCACGGGCCCAGCCAGAGCACGATCAGGCTGAGAAAGTTGGACAGCAGGGTGTAGAAGTCCGAGGAGAACACGGCCCACAGGGTGATCGCGGTGCACAGGGTCAGGTCGATGAAGACGACCATCCACCGCTTGATCGGGAGGCCGACGGCCAGCAGGTTCAGGCCGGAGGAGTACATGTCGGTGGTGTTCACCGCGAGCAGCGACACGATCGCGAGCAGCAGGTACGGGGTGACGAACCAGCCGGGCAGGACCTCGGGGAGCCCCGAGATCGGGTCGGCGGCGTTGGTGGTCGCGGTGGCGACGGCGGCGCCGAGGATCTGCAGCGCGATGTTGGGCACCATGCCGCCGAGCGCGGCGCAGGTGAACACCTTGCGGGGCGCGGCGTCGGCCGGGAGGTAGCGCGAGTAGTCGCTGCCCATGTCCGCCCAGGACAGCCCGCCCGAGGCGGTGACCATGGCCAGGACCAGGGAGATCGTCACCACCGAGGGGGCGGCGCCGTGCGTGGCGAAGTCCGCCTTCGGGAAGACGAGGAACGCCATGACGACGAACATCGCGGCGAAGATCCAGGCGAAGTACTTCTGCACCTTCATGATCAGGTGGTAGCCGGAGAGCGGCAGGAGCATCTGGAGCCCGGCCGCGACCGCGATGGTCACCAGCTTCAGCGGGGTGGTGGTGGAGACGCCCGCCTGGTCGAGGAGGGCGAGCCCGGCGAGCACGATGAGGACCATGCCGCCCGCCTCGAAGCCGACCAGCATCACCCAGCTCAGCAGCGCGGGCAGCCGTCCGCCGTTCGGACCGAAGGAGGCCCGGGAGACGGAGTGCGTGGAGGTGCCGGTGCGCGGGCCCTGGAGGCTGGTCAGGCCGGTGACGGTGAAGCCGAGGACGTTGCCGACCACGATCAGCGCGACGGCGTACCAGAACGACAGGCCGAAGGAGACGACCAGCGCCCCGTAGACGACGGTGAAGACGGTGGTGTTCGTACCGGCCCACAGCCCGAAGAGGCGGCCGGGGCCGCCCTGGCGTTCGGAGGCGGGGACGGCGTCGATGCCCCGCTGCTCGACCGTGAAGACGGACGTCTGGGACGACGGGGGTGTCCGGTCGGCAGCGTGGGCGGTGGATCCGGGCGGGGCGGTGGCGGTGGCCTCGGCCATGGTCGGCAGACGTCCTTTGCGGACTTGCGTCCCGGCCTGGAGGGACGGGACGAGGGATGTACGGGGAGCCCGGAGCGAGCCGGGTGACCGCACGACGGTGTGCGGCGAGGGAGCTACGGGGGAGGGGGGTGGAGCGGTACGGCGGGGGCCGCGCGGCGCGGCTCGGGCGGGGGACCCGGCGCGCCGCACGGGTTGCCAAAACGTTTTGGCAACACTCCGCGAGGAAGTGCGCAAACGTTTTGGCATGGTCCGGACCGTACTGCCTAAACGTTTTGGCAGTCAACCGGTAAGCTCGCCGCCATGTCAGACGTCACAGAGCCGGACCCGCGCGGCACCTCCCGCAAGCCCCGCACCTCCGGCCCTGCGAAGACGGGCGGCGAGGCGAAGACGGGCGGGACGGCGCCCCGGGCCGCCGGCGGCGCGAAGACGGGCGGCACGGCGAAGGCCCCCGGCGCCGCGAAGACGGGCGGGCTGCGCGAGGTGGCCCGCCGCGCCGGCGTCTCGGTCACCACCGCCTCGCACGCCCTCAACGGCGTCGGCCGGGTCGGCGCCGAGACCCGCGAGCGCGTGCTCGCGGTCGCCGCAGAGATCGGCTACCGCGCCAACCCCAACGCACGGGGGCTGCGCGGCGCCCGCACCGGACTGCTCGGCCTGACGCACCGCTCCGCCGTTGAGGGTGGCGTCACCGACATCGAGTACTTCGTCAAGATCGTCAACGCCGCCACCTGGACGGCGATGGCCCACGACTACTCCCTCGTGCTCGTCCCGCCCTCGCTCGACGGCCGCCCCTTCGAGTCGCTGCCGCTGGACGGGACGATCGTCATCGACCCGCTCACCGACGACCCGCTGCTCACCCGGCTCTCCGGCATGGGCGTCCCCGTCGTCACCACCGGCCGCGACCTGGCCCGCAAGGACGCCTTCCCCTGGGTCGACAACGAGCTGTCCACCTGCGCCCTCGCCGCCTTCGACCACCTCGCCGCCACCGGCGCCCGCCGGATCGGCCTGCTGACCGGATCGACCGGCCAGTCCTACGACGAGGACGCGGCCCGCGCCTACCGCGACTGGTGCGCCCGCACCGGGAACCCGGTGCTGATGGACCGCGCGGAACCCGGCACCGACTCCACCGACGCCGCCCGCCGGCTCCTCGACCGGCCGGACCGCCCCGACGCGCTCTACGTCGTCATGGAGAAGTTCGGGTTCGCCACCCTCGCCGTCTGCCGCGAACTGGGCCTCGGTGTACCCGAGGACGTCCAGATCGTCGTCGGCGCCGACGGCGAGTTCGCCCGCAGCGCCCGCCCCGCGCTCACCGCGCTCGACCTGGCGCCCGAGGAGATCGGCAAGCAGGCGGCGCAGCTCCTGATAGAGCTGGTCCAGGGCGGCGGCGCGGTCGCCGGGGGCGGTCCGCTGCATCGGCTGGTACCGGCCACGCTGCTGCGGAGGGCCTCGACGCGGGAGCCGGTCTGAGGCGCACGTGCGGTGAGGGCGGTGGGGTGCGCCCGGAGTGTGGTGAGGACAGTGCCCATCGGGCAGGTCGAACTTGCTGCCTCCAGCGGGATTTGGTTGTCCGTGCGTGGAGTCGATGTGGTGTTTGAGCCGCGTCCGAAGTGGCGGTCGTGCCGCTCGAACCGCGGCGGCCACCGGACAAAGGGGCTGGTGACCGAAGTGCCGGAAGGCGGGCTCCACGACGTCGGTATCGATGGTGTGGAGGGCTGCGTGCGTGGCGTTGCTCGCGAGTGCACCTGGGCGCCCGACAGGGCCAAGGGCTGTCCCGCCCGATCCTGACTCGCGGTGTCGAGGGCCTCTCCTCTTTCATTCAGGAGTGCGACTGCCTTATCGGGCACGGAATATGACGAACCACCAACGTGACTTCCCTGCTGCCGGGGACTGGCCAGATCGTGGGTCGAGCCGGGCGGCGCCGAGGAGGCCCGCAGCAGGCGCCCGCAGGGGTGCGTGAGGACCTGTACGTTCATGCCGTGGCGTCTGTAGTTGCCCGAGCAGTAGGGTGATCGGCGGCGATGCGGTCGATTGGCATGCCATCGAGAACGACGCATGCCTTGGCCTGGATCGTTGTCATGGCCTTGGCCAAGGTCAGTCGGGCCTGACAATCCGTGAGTTCACGAATACCGACGTGCTGATCCCCATGAGCCCAAGGGTGATGAGCCGATGACGCGAATTACCCAAGGGCCGGTCCGATTGATCCAAGGCGCGATATGCGCGGCACACATCCGCCAGCGGGACACTTCATTCGGTTGCTCCCGGCCGTTCGTCGAGAACAGCATCGGTGAATCGAAGAATCCGCTCCTGTTCCGCGCTCTCATCGGTGGCGTCATAGTGCCGCACTTGATTCCACCAACGGTCGTGGTCGAACCCCTCGCAGTGGTTGAACGGGTGCGCGGTGCTGCGCAACCGCTGCCACTCACGCACGATGGCAGCCCGCTGCCACGAATCGGGCTGTTCCAGCCGAAGGAGAGTGTGCAGGAACCCGGCCGAGTCACTGACCAGGATGAGCAAGGACCGCATCGCGAAGGAGGTCTCGCCAGTTTCACCATTCAGATCGTATACCCGCCCGAGCTGCGTGTTGAGGAACGTTTCCAAGGCTGTGACGTCTTCGTGTGTGAGGTCAGCGGCGTAGGTAAGGTTGCGCTCGGCCTGTGCGCTTGTCATTAGGGTATGTCCTCGCGTTTCGTCGGCCGGGTCGGAGATCTCCAGGAACTCTGCCCACTCGGCGGCGGCCTTGCGGTCGATGGCCGTGCGGACCCTGGTGTCGAGGGGTCGCGACGTCCACGGTACTGGCCGACGGGGCGAGCATCCGCGCCGCGACGAGATGCACGGCCCGCACGGTGAGCGTCTCGGTCTCACGGCGGCAGCCGCACGCCTCGCACAGCCCACCAGCCGCGTCCTGCCTGCAGTCTTCGCACGCCAGCGCCTGACGCACCGTGGCGGTCACCCCGATGTGTCCATGACCCAACAATTCCTTGATCACGAAGAGTTCGACGCCCTGCTCCAGGAGGAGCGTCGCCGCTGAGCGCCGAAGATCATGAAAGCGGATGCGGCGAAGCCTGGCTCGGCGGAGTAGGGCGGTGAAATACCTGGAGAGGGTGGCGGGTTTGAGCGCTCCACCATCCGGCCGGGTGAAGATGTAGCCGTTGTCCCGCCAGCGTTCGCCTGCGGTTTCGCGTTCCTGGTGCTGCTGGTCACGGTGGGTCTGCAGTGAGCACCCCTGGGTGCAGTACTGGCAGGTGGCGTGGAGGCGGTCGAGGAAGGTGCGGACGTCGCGAGCGGTGAGGCATATTGAAGTCGACGAGGGTAGGCGGCTGACCGGTGCACCATCAGCGCACCCCCCGAGGGCCGCGCGGGTGTTGGCGCGGCCCTCAGCCAAGCCGACGCGCGACCGGCTCAACCAGTCGGCTTCTCCCGCGACTTGAGCGCGATCTGCCACCGGTAGAAGCTCATCGCCAGGGCGAAGTCCAGCCCCGCCCGTCCGTCCAGGAACCCGCGCCGGTAGACGTACATGTAGGCGAACGACACCAGCGGCTTGAACGGGGCCTTGTGGAACAGCTGGCCCTGGCGGGACTTGACCCGGCGGACCTGTTCCTTGACGTCGGGGTGGTGTTCCAGCCACGCCTCCCAGTCGGAGTACCGGTTGTGGCGCTCGAACCACGCGGTCACCGGGTCGAGGTCCTGGTGCTCGATCGGGTTGCGCAGCGCCTGGGCGGAGTCGGCGACGGGCTGGTAGTGGCCCTCCACCTCGCCGATGCCGGGGGCCGCGAGGTCGCCGACCTCCGGGTAGGCGCAGCGGGTGCGGTCGGTCAGGGAGCGTTTGCGGATGGTGTAGCCGTGGCGCAGCCGTTTGCCGGAGAACCAGTAGCCGAGCGGGATGTCGTACGCGGCGGGCTTCGGTGCGGCGGGGTCGGCGAAGATCGCGCGGAGCTCGGCGAGGAGCCCGGGGCTGAGGCGTTCGTCGCCGTCCAGGACCAGGATCCAGTCGATGTCGGTGCGGACGTTCTCCAGGCACCACTGCTTCTTGCGGGGGTGGCCGCCGTCCCAGGTGTACTCGACCACCTCGGCGCCGCACTCGGCGGCGATCTTCGCCGTGTCGTCGGTGCTGTGCGAGTCCACCACGACGACGGCCTCGAAGTGGCCGAGTACGGAGTTGACCGCCTCGGCGATGTTGAGGCCCTCGTTCTTGGTGGGGATCGCCACGGCGATGGGCAGCTTGCTCAACTCTTGTCTCCTTCGGGCAGCCAGGCGTAGCAGCCTGTGGAGGTGAAGGTGCGGGTGGCCGCGGGGAGGGTGATGCTCACCGGCTGACCGCTCGCGGAGGAACCCTGGTCGAGCACCTTGCCGCCCGCTCCTTCGGTCCGCCAGGTGCAGGCGGCGGTGGGGGAGACCGAGCGGTAGCGGCCCGGGCGCAGTTCCTTGCCGGTGTGGGTGCCGTCCGCGTAACCGAGCGCTGCCTCGTCCACGAGATCCTGGTGTCCCGTGCACAGATGGGCCACCGCGGCTGCGGCGTCGGGTACTTCGCCGGTGACGATCGAGCCGACGGCGATCCGGCGGTCGGCCTTGACCAGGAAGTCGAGCTTGTCGCAGGTCTCCTGGCCGGTCTGGAGGACGGCGGCCGGGTCCATGCCCTTGGGCACCCGGTCGGTGAGGTACTCCTTCTCCTTCTTGGTGAACGTGCCGGTGGCGGGCGTGAGTTCGTCGGTGGGAACCTTGGGCCCGGCGGTGTCCGGTGCGGGTGCGGCGTCCGACCCGGAAGTCCCGGAAGCCCCCGAAGCCCCGGAAGCCTCCGCAGCCCCGGACGTCGGGTCGTCGTCGGTCGGTGCGGCGGCCGAGGGGCCCGCGACGGAGGGCCCGGAGGCCGCGGGGCGGGGTGCCGCCGCGGCCTCCGGGTCGTTCCCGTCGTGGGACGAGCCGCACGCGGCCAGCGCCGCCGTCAGGATGACGACGGCGGCGCCGGCCAGGAGCGGGTTCCTCATCAGCCCGTCCTGAGGGCGTAGTGCGCGGCGATCTGGGCGGCGCTCAGCGAGGTCGGGTAGACGGCGGTCTCGTCGAGCTGACCGGCGAAGAAGGTGCTGGTCGGGGCGGACGGCCAGCCGCTGAGGCTGTCGCCGCCGACCCGCCAGTACCCCTCGAAGTTCTGGTTGGTCTTGTAGGAGGAGTTGGAGGCCCGCAGCACGCCGTCCACGTAGAGGGCGATGCCACCGGTGCCCTGGGTGGCGACGACGTGGTGCCACGCGCCGTTGTTGTAGGCGGCCGGGGTGGTGATGGTGCGCGTGGAGCCGTCGTGGACGCCGAACACCAGCTTCCCGTCGTTGGTCATGTAGACGTGCTTGTCGTAGCTGGTGCTGTTCTGCATCGTCAGGTTGCCGAAGCCGATGAGCTTGCCGCCCTTGGTCGTGGTCGTCTTGAACCAGGTCTCGACGGAGAAGGCGCCCGGCTTGGCGTGCCGGCGGTTGCTGTACGCGTACTCGTCGGTGCCGTTGAACCCGATGGCCGTGGAGGCGCCCGCGATGGCGGCCGGGGTCTGCCGGTAGGACGGGGCGTTGCGCAGGAAGCCGTTGTCCAGCTCGGTCCCGGTGTCCGCCGCGAAGGTCGAGGTGCCCTCGTCGTAACGCCAGTAGAGCGAGGCGCCGTCGGCCAGTACCTTCGCCGGGTACGCCTCCGCCGCCGAGGCCACGGTGGCCGACAGGGCGGGGGACTTGGCGCTGGTGTTGGTGCCGTCGCTCGCGGTGATCCGGTACGAGTGCGTCTCCCCGGCGGCAACGGCCGTGTCGGTCCACCGCAGTTGCGGCCGGTCCCAGAAGATCGAATTCCCGGTCGTGGTGTACACCGGGGTGGTGGCACCGTCCTTGTAGATCCGGTAGGTCAGCAGCCCGTCGTCGGTGTCGGAACTGGTCTGCCAGTTGACGTCGATCTGCCCCGGCACGACGGTCGACAGCTGCACGTTGGGCACCCATGGCGCGCCCGTGTCGGGTCCGTCCGCGAACCGGGTCAGCCCCTGCTGGGCCGCCCCGTTGACGGTGGTGAACTCGCCGCCCACCCACAGGTAGTGGTGGCCGCCGGTGTCGGTCTGTGCCATCACCCGGGGGCCGACCGGTTCACCGATGCCGTCGTTGGTGTCGGGTGCCCACGGCAGCAGCTTCGGGTCGTTCACCGACTGCGCGAGCAGGTGGTGGCGCGGCTGGTCGGAGAACTCGCCCATGCTGGAGCAGTCGTGGGCGTGGCTGCCGCTGTAGAGCACGCCCGAGTGGACCAGCACGGCCTGGGTCGCGCCCAGGCAGGTGTCCCGCCAGCGCTGCTGGAAGTCGTCGAGGTCCAGGGCGATGCGTCCGTCGAACACCCCGCCGCCGGTGCCCTCGTTGGCGGTGTAGAAGCCGGTCGCGTCGGTGGTGATGTCCTGCACCGTGGAGGTGTTGGGGATGAAGCCCGGATAGGCGGTCGTCACCGCCCCGCTGGTGGCGTCCACGACGGCGAGCGCGTGCGAGGTGGTGCCGTTGACGGTGAGGAAGTCGCCTCCCAGCAGTACGTGTTGGCCGTCCGGGGCCACCTCGACCGCGCGGGCCACCTCGTCGGCGTTGGCGGTGAACGGCAGCAGGTCGGCACCGGTGGTGACGGCGGCGAACTTCTGGCGGGTCTGGCCGCCCACGCTGTTGAAGTCACCGCCGAAGTAGACGGTGTCGTCGGTGACGGCGATGGCGCGGACGGTCGCCGAGACGGCGATCTTGAAGTCGTTGCGCGGGGTGCAGGTCGCCGTGTCGATCGCCACGATGTTGCTGACCCCGACGCCGTTCACCGCGCCGAACTGCCCGCCCGCGTAGAGCGTCGCGCCGTCCGGGGAGAGGGTGAGGGCCCGTACGGTCGCGGTCCCCGAGGAGAGCGTGAACGACAGGGAGCAGCCGTTCGGCGCGCCGGTCGCCGCGTCGAAGGCGGCGAAGTTCACCGCGGGGGTCTCCGAGGTGCCGGCGGCGGCGTCCGGTGGGCGCACCGTGGAGAAGGTGCCGCCGGCGTAGACCGTGTTGCCGGTCGCGGCCATCGACCAGACGATGCCGTTGGTCTGCCAGGTGGAGAGATCGTCGGCGGTGATCGACACCGGCGGCGTCAGCGATGCCGCCGGGGAAGTCCCGACCGCGGTCGCGGTCAGGGCTCCGCCCAGCAGGCAGAGAGCGGCGGAAGCGGCGCGCTTGCGGCCACGTCCGGCGGATCTCCGCCCCGTACGTCCGTTCATCATTCAGCTCCGAAGGTGAGAACGAGCTGCGGCCGGTAGGCCGCGGTGGAGACCTCGCTCGACCAGATACGGAGGCTGTCCGTACCGGTGTTGGTCAGGGCGAGTGATGTGGCGGAGCCGAGGGCCCCGCCCAGGGCCGACGCGTCCAGCGCCACCGAGTAGTCGGTGGACACGGCGGTCGCGCCGGTGATGGTCCCCAGCACGGTCGCACCGAGCGCCGGCCGGGTGTTGTAGGTGACCGTCGATTCGGTCCAGGCGCCGGTGACCGGCACCACCTGGTGGCTCTCGGCGGAACCCGCCGTCGAGTCCGAGGAGGTGCGGAAGTCGATCCGGGCGCCCTTGAGCACCTGCCCGGCGGGGGCCGCCGGCAGGTCGTAACGGAGGTAGCCCAGGTACGCGGTGGTGCCCCGCGAGGCGAGCTGGTTGTCGTTGTAGTTCGTGTTCGGGGCGACGCTGTTGACGTACGCGTCCTCCACCGGGGTGAGCGTGACCGTGGTGTCCGCCCCGCCGCCCCCGCCCCCGTCGCCGCCGCCGTCGCCGGGCACGGACGGAGCGTCCGCGAGGTCGTGGTGCTCGGCGACCTGCGCCGCCGTCAGGGCGGTCGGGTAGACCGCGGTCTCGTCCACCTGCCCCGCGAGGTAGGTGCTGGTCGGACGGTTCGGCCAGGCGTTGTTCATCGCGTCCCCGCCGACCCGCCAGTACCCGTCGTACGAACGGTTCCCGGTCGCCGCGTTGGTGCCGGCCACCGCGCCGTCCACGTACAGCACCATCCCCGCCGGGCCCTGCGTGGCGACCACGTGGTGCCAGGCGCCGTCGTTGAAGCCGGCGGTGGTGGTGATGGTCGGACGGGTGTTGCTGCTGCCGGTCTGGACCCCGAAGGCGAGCCGTCCGTCGTCCGTCAGGTAGACGATCTTGTCGGAGATGGTGCTGGTGTGGCCCGTGTCGAAGCCGATGTTGTTGCCGAAGCCGACGATCCGGCCCCCGGTCGTCGAGGTCGTACGGAACCAGGTCTCGACCGAGTAGGGCGACGGCGAGGTGTAGTGGTGCAGCCGGTCGCTGTAGACGTACTCGTCCGTGCCGTTCAGGCCCAGCGCGGTCGAACCGGCCACCGCCCCCGCCGCCCGGTACGTCGGCGCGTTGACGTACACGCCCCCGTCGCGTCCGTCCGAGGCGTCCGCGGCGAACGCCCCGCCCGCCTCGTCGTACCGCCAGTACAGCTCGGCGCCGTCCGCCAGCACCTTCTCCTGGTACGGGGAGGCCGAGGAGGCCGCGGTGACGGAGACGGCGGCGGACTGGGCGCTGGTGTTGGTGCCGTCGCTCGCGCTGACCCGGTAGGAGTACGTCTGCCCGGCCACCACGTCCGTGTCCGTGAAGGTCAGCTGCGGACGGCTGAAGAAGAGCGAGGAGCCCGTCGTGGTGTACACCGGCGCCGACGCGCCGTTGCGGTACACCCGGTAGGTCAGCGAGGAGTCGTCGAGGTCGAGCGAGGAACGCCAGTCGACCTTCACCTGCCCGGCCCGGGGCGAGGCGACGCTCACCACCGGTACGGCGGGCGCACCCGTGTCCGGAGAGTTGGCGAACCGGGTCAGCCCCTGCTGGGACGAGCCGTTGACGGTGGTGAACTCACCGCCCACCCAGAGGAAGTCGCGTCCGTCCCGGCTCGATACAGTCAGCGCGCGCGGCCCGACCGGCTCGCCGATGCCGTCGTTGGTGTCCGGCAGCCACCCCAGCATCGCCGGACCGTCCACCGACTGGGCGGTCAGATGCTTGCGCACCTGGTTCGGGAACTCACCCATGGTGGAGCAGTCGTGCACATGGCTGCCCGCGTACAGCACGCCCCGGTAGACCCGGAGCGCCTGGGTGGCGCCCTGGCAGGTGTCGCGCCAGCGCTGGCCGAACCCGTCCAGCTCCATGGCGATGCGCCCGTCGAAGGAGTTGCCCCCCATGCCCTCGCCCGCGACGTACCAGCCGCCGGAGGCCTGGTCCGTGACGATGTCCTTGATGACCGCGGACGCCGGGACGAACCCGTTCGGGTAGGTGTGGGTGAGCGTGCCGGAGGCCGCGTCGGTCACCGCGAGTGCGTGCGTCGCGGTGCCGCCGACCGTGGTGAAATCGCCCCCGATCAGCACCGATCCACCGTCCGGGGTGACCTTCAGGGCCCGTCCGGGGTCGTCCGCGTCCGGGTTCCACGCGGTCAGCGCGCCCGCCGGGGTCACCGCCCCGAAGAAGCGCCGGGCGCTCCCGTTGACCGTCTGGAAGTCACCGCCCGCGTACACCGTGCCGTCCGCCGCCACGTCCAGCGCCCGCACCGTCGCGCTGAAGTTCGGCGCGAAGCCCGAACGCACCGTGCAGTTCGCGGTGTTGATGGCGACCAGCCCGTTGCTGGTCGTCCCGTTCACCGCGTTGAAGTAACCGCCCGCGTACAGCGTCGACTTGTCCGGCGAGAGCGCGAACGCCCGTACCGTGGCGGTGCCGCTGCTGCGGGTGAAGGAGAGCGAGCAGCCGGCCGGAGCACCGGTCGCCGCGTTGAACGCCGCGAAGTTCACCGCCGCCGCCGAACCCGTGCCGCCCGCCGCCACCCCGGCGGGCCTGATCTGCGAGAACGTGCCGCCCGCGTAGACGACCCCGTTCGCCTCCGCCAGCGCCCACACGATGCCGTTGGTCTGGTAGGTGGACAGGTTGTCGGCGGTGAACCCGACCGGCGCGGTCAGCGCGGCGGCCGGCGGAGCACCCGCCGCCGAGGCGGAGAGCGCCCCCGCGGCCAGCGCCAGCGCCGTCGCGCCCGCCCCGCCCCGCCACCACCGGGGGCCGGGGCGGCGTGGCGCACTCACCGGTCCACCCGCACGGCCGCGCCGCTGAGCTGCGACTCCAGCAGCCGGACGTCCGCGTCGACCATGATGCGCGCCAGCTCCATGGACCGCACCTCCGGCTTCCAGCCGAGCAGCTCCTCCGCCTTGGAGGCGTCACCGATCAACGCGTCGACCTCGCTGGGGCGTTCGTACTTCGGGTCGTACCGCACGTGCTCGCGCCAGTCCAGACCGGCATGGGCGAAGGAGTGCTCCAGGAACTGCCGGACGCTGACCCCCTCGCCGGTCGCCACCACGTAGTCGTCCGGGGTGTCG
Source organism: Streptomyces sp. NPDC001493 (assembly GCF_053597235.1). Lineage (NCBI taxonomy): Bacteria > Bacillati > Actinomycetota > Actinomycetes > Kitasatosporales > Streptomycetaceae > Streptomyces > Streptomyces sp. NPDC001493. The sequence continues at coordinate 24,019 of NZ_JBSFHV010000009.1, read as the reverse complement.
CGCTGGAGCATCCGCCACATCGCGTCCACGTACTCGGGGGCGTACCCCCAGTCGCGTACCGCGTCCAGGTTCCCCAGGTGCAGCCGGTCCTGGAGTCCGGCCTTGATGCGGGCCACCCCCCGGGTGATCTTGCGGGTCACGAAGGTCTCGCCCCGGCGCGGGGACTCGTGGTTGAAGAGGATGCCGTTCACGGCGAACATCCCATACGCCTCACGGTAGTTGACCGTGGCCCAGTACGCGTACACCTTCGCCACGCTGTACGGGCTGCGCGGGTGGAACGGCGTCCCCTCGTTCTGCGGGGGAGGGGTGGAGCCGAACATCTCGGAGGAGGAGGCCTGGTAGACGCGGGTGTCGATGCCGCTGGCGCGCACCGCCTCCAGCAGCCGGATGGCGCCGAGGCCGGTGACGTCACCGGTGTAGAGGGGCGCGTCGAAGGAGACCCGGACGTGCGACTGGGCACCGAGGTTGTAGACCTCGTCGGGCTGGATCTCGCGCAGCAGGTTCACCAGCGCCACACCGTCGGAGAGATCCGCGTGGTGCAGCACGAACGAGCGGTCCGCTTCCTCGGGCCCCTGGTAAATGTGGTCGATGCGCTCGGTGTTGAAGCTCGACGAGCGGCGTATGAGCCCGTGGACCGTGTAGCCCTTGTCGAGCAGCAGCTCGGACAGGTACGAGCCGTCCTGCCCGGTCACGCCGGTGATGAGTGCGGTCTTGGCCATGACTCCCCCCTTCTGTGGTCGCCTGAACGGCGGTTGTTACCCGGAATTTCATACAGTGAGTGGTTTGCGATGAAAAGGGCGCAGTGCCGGGCTTCTGCTGGCACAATCCGAGCCATGACGACTGATCTCCCCGGCCTTCCTCAGGAATCCGATCGCCCTCTACTGCGCCCGGGCGCACGCATATTCGTGGCGGGTCACCGCGGACTGGTCGGTTCGGCGGTGGTCCGCCGCCTGACCGCGGACGGCCATGAGGTCCTCACCCGCGGCCGCGACCTCCTCGACCTGCGCGACGGTGCGCGGACCGAGGCATATCTGAAGGACGTCCGGCCGGACGCCGTCGTCCTGGCCGCCGCCAAGGTGGGCGGGATCATGGCCAACAGCACCTGGCCGGTGCAGTTCCTGGAGGACAACCTCCGCATCCAGCTGAGCGTGATCGCCGGCGCCCACGCGGCCGGCACCGAGCGGCTCCTCTTCCTCGGCTCCTCCTGCATCTACCCCAAGCACGCCCCCCAGCCGATCAGCGAGGACGCGCTGCTCACCGGCCCTCTGGAACCGACCAACGAGGCGTACGCGCTGGCCAAGATCGCCGGAATCGTGCAGACCCAGTCGTACCGGAGGCAGTACGGCGCCTCGTACATCAGCGCCATGCCGACCAATCTCTACGGCCCCGGGGACAACTTCGACCTGGCGACCTCGCACGTCCTGCCCGCGCTCATCCGCCGCTTCCACGAGGCGAAGCGTGACGGGGCGCCCACCGTCACCCTCTGGGGCTCCGGCACCCCCCGCCGCGAGTTCCTGCACGTCGACGACCTGGCCGCGGCCTGCGCCCTCCTGCTGGCCTCGTACGACGGTGACGAGCCGGTCAACGTCGGCTGCGGCGACGACCTCACCATTCGCGAACTCGCCGAGACCGTGCGCGATGTGACGGGATATCAGGGTGCGATCACCTGGGACACCTCGAAGCCCGACGGCACCCCCCGCAAGCTGCTGGACGTGGAGCGCCTGACGTCCCTCGGCTTCGCGCCGAAGATCTCGCTGCGGGACGGCATCGCCGGGACCTACGCCTGGTGGCGCGACCGGGACGCCGCTCTCGGCTGAGCCGGACGATCCGGTGCCCCGCCGTGCGCGGGGCACCCGGAGTGCGCGCATGGTCTCCACTCCGGCCCCTCAGTAGGCCCCGCGGCCGTCGGTGACGGCGCGCACCGTACGGACCAGCAGGTTCACGTCGGTGGAGACCGACCAGTTGTCGACGTACCAGAGATCCAGCGAGACCGACTCCTGCCAGGAGAGATCGGACCGGCCGCTGACCTGCCAGAGGCCGGTCAGCCCGGGCTTCACCGCGAGCCGTCTGCGCTCGCGGTCGTCGTAGTCGGCCGCTTCCTCGGGAAGCGGAGGACGCGGACCTACCAGGGACATGTCACCCCGCAACACATTGAAGAGCTGCGGGAGTTCGTCGATCGAGGTGCGCCGCAGGGCTCGGCCGATCGCGGTCACCCGGGGATCGCGGCGCATCTTGAACAGCGGGCCGTCCACCTCGTTGGCGCCGGTCAGCTCTGCCTTGCGCGACTCGGCGTCGACCACCATCGTGCGGAACTTCCACATGGTGAACGGCCGGTCGTGCCGCCCGTGCCGGATCTGCCGGTGGAAGACGGGCCCGCGCGAGGAGAGCCGCACGCCCAGCGCCACGGCCAGCAGCAGGGGTGCCAGCAGCACCAGCCCGAACACCGCGCCGGACCGGTCCAGCACCGCCTTCAGCGCCGGCTGCGGCCCCTGCCGAAGCGGTGGGGTGACGTGCAGCAGGGTCATCCCGGCCACCGAGGCGGGCCGGACCCGGGTGGTGGCGATGCCGGTCAGCGCGGAGAGCACGCAGAGCGCGATGCCTCCCTCGTGCAGCCCCCAGCCGAGCCGGCGCAGCCGGTCGCCGCAGAGAAGCGGCCCGGGCGCCACCAGGACCAGGTCCACGTCGTACGCGTACGCCCCGGCGAGCACGGTCGGCACGTCGTCGTCCGTCCCGTCCGCCCCGAGCCGCCCGGTCAGCGGCAGCTCGTGCTCGGGCTCCGCCGCCCCCACGGGCACGGCCGCCACGACGGCGTAACCCTCCTTCTGCGTACGGGGGTCGAGGGCGCCCGCCACGGTGTCCACGCCGGACGCGTCGCCCACGACGAGGACCCGCAGGGCCGGACGGCGGTGCGTGGCGTCGGCCCGCCGCCGGACCGCCCAGGTCACCACGACCGCCACCGCCGCGCCGGGCACGGCGGCCACCAGGGCGGCGGTCGGGTCGACGGCATCGCCGGCCACGGCCCACGCGATGGCGAGCAGCCCGACGAAGACCAGCCAGTCCCCGAGGGCCCCGGCCGCTCCGGCCGTGCTCCGCGGCGGTCCGGCGGCGTAGCGCCCGCGCACGGCCCGCACCCCGGCCCAGACGAGCGCCGCGATCGCAGCGGTGGGCAGGGCCACCGGCTGCTCCCGCGCGGACAGGACGGCCCAGGCGGGAACGGCCATCCCCACGGTCTCGGTCAGAACCGTGAGGGGCGTACCCCGGCGGCCGGCCCGTCGGCCGGGACGTACGTGATCGGTCAGGTCGCGCTGTGCTGTCGGGGCCCTCCAGAGCTGCTCCAGGGCCGTCGAGCGGTTCCCGGGTGCCGTGGAACGCGGGCGTGGCGGACGCCGCACCCCCACGGGCCCGGATATGTCGGATTCGGGTGTTTCGACATGCCCCATGAACCCCCCAGTCACAGTTGCATCCCTGAAACGCGGCGCACCCGTCGATCCCAGGGACCGACGGATGCGCCATCGCTCGGTGCACGATATCCACACACGTGCTATTTCGCTGGAGTTCCCGTGAAGTTCAGACACAACGGAGGCTTCCGCCGCGATCCCGTCCCATTCGTGATCTCTGGTTCCACGGGGCGCAGTTGAGCTGAATGTGCGGGGCGGGTGATCCGGTCTCCGGACCGACCAGGCGCAACATGGACGAAGTGAACTCCCGTACTCCGCACAGTATGTGCGGGGTCGGGTGACTCAACTCTGTCTGAAATCGCAAAAGTTAGTCACGTCACACGGCGGGTTCGCGCGGTGACCCGCCGTGGGCGTGGTGGGGCGGGGCGGGTGGATGGTGCGCCACGGGCCGGGTGGTCGGGGTGGGGCGGCCGGGCCGGGGGGCCGGGGGGCCGGGGGTCGGCTGGGGGTCGGTTGGGGGTCGGCCGGGCGGATCGGCCTTCCGGGTGGCCCGGAGTGATGGCCCGGAGTGGTGGTGCGGCAGAGCGGTGCGGCGGGCCGGCATGGCGTGTCGGTGCGGCGTGTTGGCACGGCGGGCGTGCCCGGCCGGGGGTGCGCGTGTCCGGATTCCGGGACGAGGGGTTGTCGAATCGCCTTGTTCGACGGGGATATCTCGAACGAAAATGTTTCGTTTGTGACGCGCCATTGTTTCGGCGGCAATACATGCCCCAGGATCTGTCTCAGCGCCGATGAACGGCTCAGCGCACAACCCGTCAGGGTGATCTGTGCCTGAATGTTCCGGTACGTCCAGGCTGTTGCCCTCTCTCCCGAACGGGCGAGGGGGCGGAGCACCACCTGTCTCTTGTCGAGAGAGTTTCGGAAGATCAGGGGGCCGGGACAGAGTCCTGGTCGGCGCGACGCACCCCAGTCCCACCCTTATGAGGAGTTGCACCATGCAGTCCAGACGACTCGCCCTCGCCGTCGCCACCGGTGCCGTGGCCGCACTGACCCTCGGTACGGCCGCCCAGGCGGCCCCCGCCCGTCACGGTGGGCACGAGGCGACGCTGCGTACCCTCGCAGAGCGTCCGGACCTGCTCATCGGAACGGCGGTCGACACCAGCGCGCTGGCCACCGACGCCCCCTACCGGGCCGACGTGGCCTCCGAGTTCAGCTCGGTGACCGCCGAGAACGTCATGAAGTGGGAGGTCGTCGAGCCGGCCCGCGGTACCTACGACTGGTCGCAGGCCGACAAGCTGGTCAAGTTCGCCAAGAAGAACGGCCAGGAGGTGCGCGGCCACACGCTGGTCTGGCACAACCAGCTTCCGGCCTGGCTCACTTCGGGCGTCGCGGACGGCTCCATCGACACGAACGAGCTCCGCGCCATCCTGAAGAAGCACATCACCGACGAGGTTCGCCACTTCAAGGGCGAGATCTACCAGTGGGACGTCGTCAACGAGGTCTTCGACGAGGACGGCACCTACCGGGACTCCCTGTGGCTGCAGAAGCTCGGCCCGTCCTACATCGCCGACGCCTTCAAGTGGGCCCACGCGGCCGACCCCAAGGCGAAGCTCTTCATGAACGACTACAACGTCGAGGGCGTGAACGCCAAGTCCACCGCCTACTACGACCTGGCCAAGAAGCTCCGCGCCCAGGGCATCCCCGTCCAGGGTCTGGGTATCCAGGGCCACTTGGACATCCAGTACGGCTTCCCGGGTGACGTCGGCGACAACCTCGCCCGGTTCGACGCCCTCGGCCTGCAGACCGCGTTCACCGAGATCGACGTGCGGATGACGCTGCCGGTGGACGACACCAAGCAGGCGCGCCAGGCCCAGGACTACCGCAGGCTGCTCGACGCCTGCATCGCCGTCCGGGGCTGCAAGTCATTCACGGTCTGGGGCTTCAGCGACAAGTACTCGTGGGTGCCGGGCACGTTCTCCGGCCAGGGCTCCGCGAACATCATGGACGAGAACTTCGTGCGCAAGCCCGCGTACACCGCGCTCGCCGACGGCCTCCGCGCCGCCGCGCACCGCACCGGCCGGCACTGACCCGGCCGGGAACGGGCCGGTGCGACCACGCCGTCGCACCGGCCCACCCGCCCCGCCGGCCCGTCACGCCGTAACGCGCCCCGGCGCCCCGCCCCATGCTTGGCATGCGCATGGCATAAGCGTGCATGCCTTTGATTGTGGCCGTCCCCCGGCGGTCAGTTCCTCCCTGTCCGACCACGGAAGAGAGAAGCAGTCATGACCATCAACGTGTCCGACGCGGGCGGGCGGCACCGTTCCCCGTTCCGCGCCTTCGCCCGCAGGGCCCTCGCCCTCGGCGGAGCGGGCCTCGTCTCCGTCACCGGAGTCGTCGCGCTCTCCGGCAGCGCCCAGGCCGCCGGAACCACCCTCGGCGCCGCGGCCGCGGGCTCGGGGCGCTACTTCGGTACGGCCGTCGCCGCCAACCACCTCGGAGAGTCGGGGTACGCGACCACGCTCGACACCGAGTTCAACGCGGTGACGCCGGAGAACGAGATGAAGTGGGACGCCGTGGAGGGCACCCGCAACACCTTCAACTTCTCCAACGCCGACCAGATCGTCAGCCACGCCCAGAGCAAGAACATGAAGGTGCGGGGCCACACGCTGGTCTGGCACTCCCAGCTGCCGAGCTGGGTGAGCGGCCTCGCCGCCACCGACCTGCGCACCGCCATGAACAACCACATCACCCAGGTGATGACCCACTACAAGGGCAAGATCTACGCCTGGGACGTGGTCAACGAGGCGTTCCAGGACGGCAGCAGCGGCGCGCGGCGCTCCTCGCCCTTCCAGGACAAGCTGGGCGACGGCTTCATCGAGGAGGCGTTCAAGACCGCCCGGAGCGTCGACTCCGCCGCGAAGCTCTGCTACAACGACTACAACACCGACGGCGTGAACGCGAAGTCCAACGCCGTCTACAACATGGTGAAGGACTTCAAGGCGCGGGGCGTCCCGATCGACTGCGTGGGCTTCCAGAGCCACTTCAACAGCAACTCGCCCGTCCCGTCCGACTACCAGGCCAACCTGCAGCGCTTCGCCGACCTCGGCGTCGACGTGCAGATCACCGAGCTGGACATCGAGGGCTCCGGCACCGCCCAGGCCACCAACTACAGCAACGTCGTCAAGGCCTGCCTCGCCGTGACCCGTTGCACCGGGATGACCGTCTGGGGCATCCCGGACAAGTACTCGTGGCGCGCCAGCGGCACCCCGCTGCTCTTCGACGACAGCTACGGCAAGAAGGCCGCCTACACCGCGGTCCTGACGGCCCTCGGCGGGAGCTCCTCCGGCGGCGGCACCACCGACCCGGGCACCGGCGGTGGCACCGACCCCGGCACCGGTACGGGGTCGAAGACCTGCACCGCCACCTACACGGCGACGCAGACCTGGCAGGGCGGCTTCAACGGCCAGGTGACCATCAAGGCGGGCTCCGCCGCGATCACCGGCTGGAGCGTCAAGGTCACCCTCGGCGCCGGCCAGACGACCACCGGAGTCTGGAACGGCACGACGGCCTGGGACAGCACCGGCAAGGTCATGACGGTCACGCCGAGCTACAACGGCAGCCTGGCGGCCGGGGCTTCGACCAGCTTCGGGTTCACCGTGCAGGCGAACGGCAACACCGCCGCCCCCACCGTGAGCGTCTGCACCGCGTCCTGATCACCACCGCACCCGCACGCCGAACACCGCCGTAAGGCCCACGCACGGATGCCCGGCCGCCCGTTCCAGAGGGGGCGGCCGGGCATCTTCGCGTGGGCCCGGCCGTCAGGCGGCGGGACGCGCGGCGGTCGGCGGCAGGGTTCGGGCCGCGGCGGTCGCGGCATCCACGTCGGCGGTGATCAGCCGGATCACCAGGATCGCCGACACCGCCGCGAGCACGCCGACCACCATGTCGTACGGGGTGGACCCGCCCCCCGGCGTCGTCGTCCCGTCCACCGCCAGCGAGCCGGCCGTCTTGGCGACGAAGGCGGCCCACCACCAGAGGATCAGCGCGGTGCCGCGGGACGACCCGCTCGCGTTCCGGATGTCCAGGGCCGCCCGGACCGGTATCCACCACAGCACGGGGACGAAGAATCCCCACAGCGTGAGCCTCTCGGTGTACCGCTGCGACCCGGGGGCGAGGAGCTCGGCGTTCGCCCGGCAGGCGAGGAACCAGACGAGGAACGCGACCGCGGAGCCCACCAGCAGCAACAGCGACACCGGAGCGGTCCGCCGGAAGGCCGCCGAGCCGGCGCCGCCGCCCGCCGCCAGCGCGAGCTGCAACGCGGTCTGCCCGGCGATCAGCACCTGCGCGGCGCGCGCCGCCTGCCGGGTCTCCCGGAAGACGCCGGACGGCGGGCGCTGCTTCGGTCCGGGCGCCTCGGAGGGGTTCTCGTTCTCCTCGGCAGCGACGTCTTTTCCGCTCATGCTGCCCCCGGTCGCAGACCCGCCCGTGCCGTCACGTGCGGGGATCGACGGCAGCGTACGGCGGCGGACCGGACGCCCACCAGTGAATTGATCATGAACGGAAGAGGGCGCCGCGGTGCCCCCGGACGCGCCGGAGCCCGGCCACCCGTCGTACGGGCAACCGGGCTCCGGCGCAGAGGTGTTCAGTTGTTCCGGCGTTCAGGTGCCGCTCGGGACGGTCAGTGCTCCTTGAGCGTCTCCACCTGGAACTCGGCGTGCAGCCGGCGGGTGTGGTCCACCTTCCGCGCGGGGCCGGTGAGCGTCACCTCGGCCGTGAGGCGCGGGTCCGTGGTGGAAGCGCTGAGCCGCAGCTCCAGCGCGCCCGGCTCCACGACGCGTGCGCCGTCGCGGCCCGTGAACGAGGCGAGGTCGGCGGGAACGCTCACGCGCACCCTGGCGGCCTCGCCCGCGGCGAGCTCGACCCGTACGTAACCGGCCAGGCGCTGCACCGGCTGGACCACGGAGGCGACCGGGTCGTGCAGGTAGAGCTGGACGACCTCGACGCCGTCGCGGTCACCCGTGTTCCGTACCGTGCACTCCAGTTCGGCCACGCCGTCCGTGGGGATCCCGGTCGCCGCGACGGCGAGTCCGGACCACTCGAACGTCGTGTACGTGAGCCCGTGGCCGAAACCGAACGCGGGCGTCGGGTCGATGTTGGAGACCTCGTTCGCGTGGCCCAGGCGGGCCGCGAGGTAGGTGGACGGCTGAGCGTCCGGCTTCTTCGGCACGCTGACCGGAAGCCGCCCGGACGGGGCGACCCGCCCGCTCAGCACCGAGGCGAGGGCACGGGTGCCCTCCTCGCCCGGGAAGAAGGTCTGCACCACGGCCGCGGCCTCGTCCACCGCGCGGCCGAGCGCGTACGGACGGCCCGCCAGCAGGGTGACGACGACGGGGGTGCCGGTGTCCAGGAGCGCGTCGAGCAGCTGCGCCTGCACGCCCGGCAGGGTGAGGGAGCCTGCGTCGCAGCCCTCGCCGCTGGTGCCCCGGCCGAAGAGGCCGGCCCGGTCGCCCAGGGCGGTGATGACGACGTCCGCGTCGCGCGCGGCCGCCAGCGCCTGGCGGAATCCGTCCGTGCTGTCGTCGTCGATGCCGCAGCCGGCCACGGTGACGATCTCGCTGCCGGGGAACTCCGCCACCAACGCCTCGCGCAGGGTGGGAAGTTCGACACCGGCGGGCAGGTTCGGGTGCTGGCTGCCGACGTGCACGGGGAAGGAGTAGCAGCCGAGCACGGCGGTGGGCAGGTCGGCGTTGGGGCCGATCAGCGCGATGCGCGTGGGGGCGTTCTCGCCCTTGAGCGGCAGGATGCCGTCGTTGCGGAGCAGCACGATGGCCTGCTCGGCGATGCGGCGGGCCAGGGCGCGGTTGGCGTCGCTGTCCAGGACCACCGAGCCGCGCAGCGTATCCGGGGCGAGCTCGGCACCGGCGAGCGCGTCGGGCACCGGGTTCCAGTCGGCGTCCAGCAGGCCGAGCTGCGCCTTCTGCACGAGGACCCGGCGGGCGGCGCGGTCGATGTCGGCCTCTGCGATGAGCCCCTCGTCGACGGCGGCGCGGAGCGGCTCACCGAACGTGTTGACGGTCGGCAGCTCCACGTCGACGCCGGCGAGGAGCGCGGCGACGGCCGCTTCCCCGAAGGTCCCGACCACACCGTGCAGGGTCTTGAGGAACGCGATGCCGAAGTAGTCGGCCACCACGGTGCCGTCGAAGCCCCAGGTGTCCCTGAGCAGTCCGGTCAGCAGTTCCTTGTCGGCGGCGGACGGGACGCCGTCGGTGTCGGTGTAGGCGTGCATCACCGAGCGGACACCGCTCTCGCGCACGGCCATCTCGAACGGCGGCAGGATGACGTCGGCGCGCTCGCGCGAGCCCATGCCGACCGGCGCCAGGTTGCGGCCCGCGCGGGAGGCGGAGTAACCGGCGAAGTGCTTGAGAGTGGCGACGATGCCGGCCCGCTCCAGGCCCTTGATGTACGCCGTGGCGATCGTACCGACGAGGTACGGGTCCTCGCCGATGGTCTCCTCCACGCGGCCCCAGCGGGCGTCGCGCACCACGTCGAGCACCGGGGCGAGGCCCTGGTGGACGCCGACCGAGCGCATGTCGCGGCCGATCGCCCCCGCCATGTCGCCGATGAGCGCCGGGTCGAAGGTCGCGCCCCAGGAGAGCGGCACGGGGTACGCGGTCGCTCCGTAGGCGGCGAATCCCGCGAGGCACTCCTCGTGGGCCACGGCCGGGATGCCGAAGCGGTTGGCGGCGGTGATCGCGCTCTGGGTGCGCAGCAGGGAGAGCGCGCCGAGGGCGGGGTCGACCGGGACCGTACCGAACGGGCGGGTGAGCTGGCCCAGTCCCTCGGGCAGCAGGTCGGCCAGCGGCGGCGGCTCCTCCATGTCGTGCTGGTGCGGGGCGACTTCGGCCCCGTCGTCGGAGGCGCCCACCCAGACTCCGAAGAGCTGGGCGATCTTCTCCTCCAGCGTCATCTCCTGGAGCAGGGCGTCGGCGCGCTCGGCCGGGGTGCGGGACGGGTCCCGCCACAGCGGGAGCGTCACCTCTTCGGCCGGTTCGGTCTGTACGGACACGTGGTCGGTCACTTTCCTCCGACTCCCATCAGCCCCTGGACCAGGGCTCGCCGGGCGAACAGATATACGAGCAGGATGGGGATCATGGAGATCACGACAGCCGCGAGCATCGCCGGCATGTCGACCCCGTGTTCGGTCTGGAAGTCGTAGAGGCCCATGGTGACGACCTTGGACTCGGCGGACTGCGTCAGGACGAGCGGGAAGAGGAAGCCGTTCCACGCCTGGAGGGCGGAGAAGACGACGATGGTGGAGATCCCGCTCTTGGAGAGCGGCAGCACCAGCTGGAAGAAGACGCGCCGGTGGGTCGCGCCGTCCATCGTCATGGCCTCGTAGAGCTCCGGGGTGATGTCGCGCATCACGCCGGTGAGGATGAGGGCGCACACCGGCATCGCGAAGGCGGCCGTCGGCAGGATGACGCCGATGAGGTTGTCGTAGAGCCCCGCCTCGCTGATCGCGAAGAACATGGGCACGATCACCGCCTGCGAGGGAATGGCGAGCCCCAGCAGGAAGAGCCGGAACACCAGGCTGGTCACCCGGCTGCGGCTGCGGACGATCGCGTACGACAGCGGCGCCACCAGCAGCACCACGATCGCCACCACGGAGAGCGTGACGATCACGGTGTTCAGGAAGTACTGCCCGAACCCGCTGTTGAAGTCGTTGACGTAGTTGTCGAGCGTGAAGTGCTTGGGCAGTGCGAACGGCCCGTTGGACCCGTAGTCGGCGCGGTTCTGGAAGGTCGCGACGAGCATCACGTAGAGCGGCAGCCCCACGACGAGGAGCCAGACGGTGGAGCCGAAGCCGGCGAGGAAATTGGGACGGCGCCTGCTCACATGCCCTCCATGGTGCTGTTCATCTTGTCGTAGCCCGTGAGACGCACCATCACCAGCGAGATGACCGTGGCGACCAGCACCAGCATCACGCCGATGGCCGAGGCCGTTCCGTAGTCGAAGGTCTTGAACGCCTTCTGGTACATGTAGTAGGCGCTGATCGTGGTGTCCGTGCCCGGCCCGCCCTGGGTGAGGATGAGGACCGTGTCGAACGTCGTCAGACCGCCGACCACCATCAGGATCATCGAGGTGACGACGCTGTTGCGCAGCTGCGGCAGGGTGATGTGGAAGAACTGCCGGTACCGGCCCGCCCCGTCGATCTCCGCGGCCTGGTAGAGCACCCGGGGCACCGAACGGGCCGCGCCCTGGTAGATCAGCGTGTGCAGCGGGGTGAACTGCCAGGTGCCGACGAAGATCAGGACCGCGATCGCCGTGCTCTGGTTGCCGAACAGGTTTCCGTCGCCGAACAGCCACTTGGCGTGCGCGGGGACACCGAAGTTGGGGTCGAGCACCGCGCGCCACAGCACCGAGACGGCTGTGGCGGAGAGCAGCAGCGGGATGAAGTAGATCGCGGACAGCACGGCCCGGTTGCGCTGGTGACCGGCGGCCCACACCCCCAGCAGGATGGAGAGCGGGGTCTGCACGACGACACCCAGGAAGGTGAGCAGCAGGCTGAGCCAGAGGCTGTTGATCATGATCGGGTCGTCGAACAACTTCTTCCAGTTGTCGAGACCGGCGAACTCGGGGTCGGAGAGCCCGTCCCAGGTCGCGAAGGAGAGGACGACGACCAGGAGGAGCGGGACGATGGCGAAGAGGCCGAAGAAGACGGCAGCCGGAGCCGCCCAGGCAAAGCCGGGGCGGCTGGCGCCTTCATGGGAGCGGCCGGGTCGACGGCCGCTCCGCTGGACCCCTTTGCTGGCCGCGGGGACCGCGGTGGCAGTTGTGGTCATGAGAGGTGTTCCAAGTCGGATGGAGGAGCGCGGTCAGGAGGTGGGCAGGCCCTGCATCGCCTTGATGAAGCCGTCCACGTCGATCCCGCCGTTGAAGAACTGCTGCACCGCGGTCGACAGGGCCGTGCCGGCGGTCTGCGGGTACGCCTGGTCCCAGGAGAGCTGGAAGGAGGGCGCGTTCTTGACGAGGTCGTACTGGAAGCGCACGTAGTCGGGGTTGGCGGCGGTGTCCAGCTGCGCTTCGGTGTTGGTCGTGGTCGGCAGGTTGCCGATCGAGAGCTGCGCCTTCACGAACTGGTCGGAGTACATGAGCTTCAGGAACTCGGCGACCTCCTCCGGGTGCTTGGTCTTCTTCAGCACGGAGTAGAAGTTGTTGGTGTTGCCGACGATGTCGGTCGGGGCACCCTTGCCGCCGTCGATGCTCGGGAAGGCGCTGTAGTCGAGGTCCGACTTGGCGAAGTCCGGCTGGGAGTCCTGGAGGGTCGAGTACTCCCACGAACCCATCAGCTCGAAGGCCGCCTTGCCGGTGGCGAGCAGCGTGGGCGAACCGCCGTCGGTGAACTTCACGGAGTCGAAGTTGGTGCCGAAGGCGCCGGCGTCGATGAGCTCCTTGAGCTTGGTGAGCGCGGCCTTGCCGTCGGCGCTCGCCCAGACGTCCTTGTCGCCCTTGAGCGCGCTCTGGACGAGCTCCGGGCCGGCGACGCGGTCGAAGAGGTACTCGAACCACATCAGCGTCGGCCACTTGTCACCGCCGCCGAGGGCGATCGGGGTGACGCCCTTCGACTTGAGGACCTTCACGGCGTTCAGCAGCTCGTCCCAGGTCTTGGGGGCCGCGAGTCCGTTCTCCTTGAGCACCTTGCTGTTGTTGAACATCAGCACCGGCTGCGTACCGCGCATCGGGACGCCGTAGGCCTTGCCGTCCACCACGGTGCTGTTGAACACGGACGGGAGGAAGTTGTCCTTGAGTCCCGGGTCCTTCGCGATGAAGTCGTCCAGCGGGAGGAGCAGTCCGGCGTCCACGAACGGCTTGATGCTGCCGCCGCCCCAGTTGAAGAAGACGTCCGGCGCCTGCTTGCTGTTGATGATCGTCTGGAGCTTGGCCTGGTAGTCGGCGCCGGGGATGGTGTCCAGGACCACCTTGACCTTCGACGACTTGTTGAAGGTGGCGACGAGCTGCTTCTCCACCTTGTTCGTGGCGTCCCCGTAGACCAGCACGTGGATCTTGTCGCCGCCGGATGCGGAGTCGTCGCCTCCACACGCGGAGAGGGACAGGGCCATGGTCAGCGCCAGCCCGCCGACGGCAGCGATCCGTGGGAGCCGGTTGCGTCGCGTCATGGTCTCGCCTTTCGAAAATGTTTCGGCTTCATTACCGAAACTTCATGCGTCGGGACGCTAGGGCTCGACGACTGGAGGGGTCAACCCTCGGGCCTCAAGTTGCTGATTTGTTATCTCTGTTGGCCAATTGTTCGTGCCCTATGCTTCTCACCATGCGCGATGACGAGAACGTGGGCCGCATCACCCTTGCCCAGGTGGCCCAGCAGGCCGGCGTCTCCATTTCGACAGTTTCGAAGGTGCTCAACGGCAGACAGGACGTCGCGGCGCCGACCCGCGTCAAGGTGGAACGCCTGCTGGAGACACACTCCTACCGGCGGACGACCCGGTCCGCCCGGGAGGCCCCGCTGATCGAGCTGGTCTTCCACGAGCTCGACAGCATCTGGGCGATGGAGCTGATCAGGGGTGTGGAGAACGTCGCCAAGCTCCACGGGGCGGGCGTGGTCCTCACCGAGAGCGGCACCCGCCACTCGCCCAGCCCCGAGTGGATCGAGGGGGTGCTCCAGCGGCGTCCGCTCGGCGTGGTGCTGGTCTTCTCGGCGCTGCCGGTGGAGTTCAAGCAGCAGCTGCGGTCCCGGTCGATCCCCTTCGTGATCATCGACCCGGCCGGCGATCCCGAACCGGACGTACCCTCGGTGGGCTCGGCGAACTGGAGCGGCGGCCTCGCCGCGACGCGCCACCTCATCGAGCTGGGCCACCGCCGGATCGGCATCATCACCGGCCCCGAGGACATGATCTGCTCCCTCGCCCGGCTGGACGGCTACCGCTCCGCGATGAGCATGGCCGGCCTGGAGGCCTCCTCCGACCTGGTGCTCTACGGCGACTTCCACGTCGAGGGCGGCTACGACCGGACGATGGAGCTGCTCGCCCTCCCCGACCCGCCCACCGCGATCTTCGCCGGCAGCGACCTCCAGGCCCTCGGCGTGCTCGAAGCCGCACGGGTCAGCGGACTGCGCGTCCCGCACGACCTCTCCGTGGTCGGGTACGACGACGTGCCGATCGCCCGCTGGTCCAGCCCCGCCCTCACCACCGTCCACCAGCCGCTGCGGCAGATGGCCGAGGAGTCGGTCCAGATGCTGCTGAGGATGCGTGACGAAGCGCCGATGACCACGCGGATGGAGCTCGCCACCAGCCTGGTCGTACGCAACAGTACGGCCGCTCCTCGCGCTTGAGGAACGGCCGTACGGGGGAGCGGGTTCGCGGTCAGCGACCGTCGGTGTAGGCGCGGACGTCCGCCACGCTCCACCAGTTGCCCGCGGAGGCGGTGAGCGTCATCCGGACGTAGCGGACCGGCCCGTGGGGGAGCTCGACGGTGGTGAACTGCCCGGTGCCCGGGGCGTCGGTGACCACGTCGGTCCAGTGCGTGCCGTCGGTGCTCACGGACGCCGTCCAGCCGCGCGGGTAGTCGCCGGTGGAGGAGCCGGTGTCGAAGACCACCCGGTCCGCCTGCCGCTTCTTGCCCAGGTCGACCTGGAGGTACTGGCCCGGGACCTGCGCCGCACCGGAGGAGAAGCGGGTGCTGGCGTCGTCGTCGACGGCGTCCGCCGCCGTGCCCGCCGTGGAGGTGGTGGCGGTCCAGCCGGCCGGGTCCACAGCCTTCCCGTCCGTGCCCGAGGTGTGGCCGGAGGTGTGGCCGGACTTCCAGACGAAGTCGGCGAGCGCGCCACCGGGCAGCGTGTACGTCAGGTAGCGGTCACCTTCACGGATCGCGAAGGTCTGCGGGTCGTCGCTCTCGTTGTGCGCGACCAGCACGCTGCTGCCGTCCGGGTTGCGGAAGGCGACGTCCTCGACCTGGCCGTTCCAGCCGGTGGTGCCGAAGGAGGTGCTGGCGATGCGCACGGCACCCTGGTCGACGAAGCGCGCGAGGCTGCCGAGGGTGTAGTACTCGGCGTTGCGGGTGACCGTCCCGTCGTCCGCCACCGTCAGCACACCGGTGCACCCGGTGCAGCCGCCCGCGTGCGGGCCGCCCTCCGGGTCGAGCGCGATGTTCCAGTTGATGACCGTCTTCGCCCAGTTGCGGGTCGCGCCGATGACCAGGTTGCGGGTGTGCCACTTGAGCGTGTCCGAGAAGGTGTTCTCCGGTACGGACGACTGGCTGCCCGAGCACTCGGTGAAGTAGATGTCCTTCGTCGGGAACCGGTCGTGCAGCGCCGTCATCGCGCTCGGGTCGCCGTAGTAGCAGTGGTAGGCGGTGCCCGAGACGTACCGCGCCGCCGGCGAGCCCAGCAGCTGCTGCGGGTAGGCGTCGGTGTCGGCCGCCTCGTCCGCCGGGGCGCCCACGGTGTCGTCCGGGTGCTCCGACCAGTTGTGGTCGAAGGCGAGGATCTCCGTCTTCAGCTTGGCCTTCTTGAGCAGCGGACCGAGCTGCTCGATGACTTTCGCCTCCTGCCACGACGGCATGTCCGTACCGGGGTAACCCTTCGGGTTCCGGTTCTGCGGCTCGTTCTGGACCGTGAGGGTGTCGATGTCGACGCCCTCCGCGCGGTAGGCCTGGACGAACTTCACCAGGTAGGCCGCGTAGGCGCGGTAGACGCGGGCGTCGTCGATCAGGCGCCCGCCCTCCAGGGAGCCGCCGGTCTTCATCCACGCCGGCGGGCTCCACGGGGTCGCCACGATCTTGATGGAGGGGTTGATCCGCTCGGCCTGCCGCAGCAGTGGCAGGATCTGCTTCTTGTCGTGGGCGACGGAGAAGTGCGCGAGACCGTAGTCCGTGCGGCCCGCCGGCATGTCGTCGTACGTGTACGCGGGGCCGTCGGTGAAGTCGGAGGCGCCGACGGGCTGACGCAGGTAGTTCAGGCCGTCGCCGGTACGGGAGTCGAAGAGCGACCGCATGGCGGCCTCGCGCGCCTCCGGGGCCAGGCCGGAGAGCACGGACGCCGAGGAGTCGGTGATCGAGGCGCCGAAGCCCGACATCGTCTGGTACGTCCGGCTGGGATCGACCACCACGGTCGGGGCGCTGCTCGGGGTGGTGGTGAAGGCGACCGTACCGGCGTCGGCCAGCCGCTGCTTGCCGTCCGGCGTGGTGATCCACACCTGCGCGCCCGTACCGGTGGCGCCGACGGTGCCGCTGTGGCCGCCGCTGTTGCCGTGGCCGGCGGTGTGGCTCGGGGGAGCGGCCTGGGCGGCGGCCGCGCCGGGACCGGCGAGTGCGGTGGCGACCAGGACGCCGGTCGCGGCGAGGACGGCCTTGGAGATTCTGGGCATGAGGAAGGAACTCCGTGCGGGTTTCGGAGGGCGTCCGGTGAGATTTTCCGACCGGACGGGACGGGACCTTAGCCCAGCCTCCCCCTCGCAGGGAACAGGCCGGACACCCCCACTTTTCCGTCGAACGCGGCGCTGACCTGCACGAAGGCGCCAGTCCAGTGGTTCCGCGCAGGGGGCGCCGGGGTGCCGGCCCGGGGTCACACGGCGGTCAGCGCGAACCCGTGCCCGGCCGGATCGGCGTAGTACCGCGTGTCGTGGACGCCGCCGTTGTTCCTGGCCTCCACCGGAGTGGCTCCAAGACCGATCGCCTCCCGCTCGGCCGCGTCCATGTCCGCCCGCCCGACCCGGATGAGTACATGGGCCTGCTGGGAGTCGTCCGGGCGGGGCCAACTCGGCGGCGCGTACCCGAGATCCCGCCGGACCGCCAGATGCACCCCCGCCTCCCCGACGACCTCCACGTAGTCGTTGCCCCGGCCCGGCCTGGATTCGGCGCCCAGCAGACCGGCGTAGAACTCGGCCAGTTCCATCGGGTCGGCGCTGTCGAGCACGAGAACCAGGGATTTGTGAACTGCCATGCGAGGACCCCTCTGCGGAGATCGGATCGAACGGACATGCGTGCGCTGAGGGCTGCCGCCCGCTCCCTCGGCGGCCCGGCCGGCGGATCGCACACCCCGCGACCACCGGCGGCCCGCACACCGTGTGCCCCCGACCGGACCGGGCAATCCGCTTGCCGGGCCGGGAGTTCGTCCGCACCATGGAGGGCATGGCGAGCGCACTCCCCACCCCTGCCCCGAAGGCCCGCCGCGCGACCGTCGACGACGTACCCGCCCTCGTACGGCTCCGCGCGCTGATGATGGCCGGCATGGGGGTGCCGACCGGGCCCGAGGACGCGCCCTGGCGGGACGCCGCTGCCCACTGGTTCGCCGAACGGCTGCCACGGGAGGACGAGTTCGCCGCCTTCGTGGTGGACGATCCGGAGCTCGGCGTCGTCAGCAACGCCGTCGGCGCCTGCGAACACCGGGCCCCCGGCCCCCGCAGCCTCAGCGGCCTGCGCGGCCACGTCTTCAACGTCAGTACCGAACCGGCCGCACGCAAGCGGGGATACGCGCGCGCCTGCACCGAAGCGCTGCTGCGCTGGTTCGACGAGGAGACCGGGGTGACCATGGTCGACCTCAACGCGACCCCGGACGGAGCGCACCTCTACGAGGCCCTCGGCTTCGAGGTCCCGCACTACCCCGCCCTGCAGATCCGGCTGAACGCTGTTCCGTGACCTCCGTAACCTTCGCAACTTCCGTAACCTTCAGAACCCGGGAGTCAACACGGGTTCTGCTGGCTCGCGTTCGGGGCAGGAGCCGTACATGGCATCGATGAGGCATGTGGCTCTGGCTCCCCGCGCACTGCGGCAGTTGCGGCGGGTGCGCTCCGTCTACCTGGTGGGCGCCCTGCTCTCCCTCCTCGGGCTGCTCACCCAGGAGGAGGGGCCTGCGGCGACGGGCGGCAGGTCGATGGTGATCGCCGCCGTGCTCCTGGGGGTGTTCACCGTGCTGCTCGCCGTGACGCTCGTACAACTGTGGCGCCACGCCCGCACGGTGCACTGCGGCACCGCCCGGAAGCTGACAGGGACCACCTGAGGATCCGCCGGGCGCACGGCGCCGTCGACGAGGCCGGACCGGCCCTCCGGGGCGCGGGACCGTCCGCGTGCGCACCCACCGGGCGGACCCGTGCGAGGGGGGCCGGTGGGCGAACGGGGATGCTGGACGGGTGACGACCCCCCTCACCGCCCCCGCGATCCGCTTCCGCTTCGGGCTCACCCCGCTGGAGGAGATGGCGTCCCGGGGCGCGGGGCACCCCGTACGGCACTGGTTCGGGCTGACCGACGGCTGGTACTGCGTCGATCTCGACGGCCACGAGGTGCTGCGCTACTCCGCCCGCACGGTCGCGGAGTTGAGAAAAGAGGGTGATCCACCGCATCCGTACGTGGACTACTACGTCGCCCGGCTCTGGGAGGACCTGCTCGCGATCGTGTCCGACGCGATGGAACCGGTGCCCGGCGACCTGGCCGGCATCGCCGCCGACCCCTCGCCGGACTGGGAGTGGGTCGACACGCCGGAGGCGGAGGCCGCGGCCGACTGGCACGGAGCGGGCTATCTGTACACCGGCTACCTCCGTGTCGCCCCGGACCTGCGTTTCTGCCGTACCGTCGCGGGCGAGGACGACGTGGTGATCGCCACCTGGGAGCAGCGGGCGGACCCCGAGGGCGTGATCGAGTTCGCGGTCCCGCGGTCCGGCCGGGTGACCATGCGGACGAGCGAGTTCCTCGCGGCGGTGACCGAGCTGGACCGCGCGCTGTTCGCCGCGATGGACCAACGTGTCCGCGAGCTGGCGGAGTTCGAGCCGGATCCGGCCGCTCCTGAGGCGATGGAGCAGCTGCGCCGTGAGCACGGGGACCGGGCGACCTGGCTGCGGCGTGCGCGGGACCGAGAACCCGGCACCGACTGGGAGGCCGTACGGAGTGGCGTGCGCGCACTCCTCACCGCGCAGCCCGGCCCCGATGTCAGTGCCCCCTCCTAGGGTTGGAACATCACTCGGGGAGCCACTCGGGGGGCCTGTGAAGGGGAGCGGAAGCATGTCCGGAAACAAGATCCAGCACAAGGTGAACCACGTCGCGCTGGTCGTGGACTGCTCGGGTTCGATGCGCCCGCACCAGGGGCAACTCGTGCGCGTGGTGGACGAGTTCGTGGCGGGGCTGAAGGCCGAATCGGACAGCCTCGGCCACGAGACCCGGATCAGCCTCTACTCCTTCGACCACAAGGTGGAGAACCTGGTCTGGGACATGGACGTGAAGCATCTGCCGTCCATGCGGGGCCTGTACAAGGTCAACAACGGCGCCACCGCGCTCATCGAGGCGTCACTGAAGTCCCTGGACGACCTCGGCCACATCTGGGAGGAGTACGGCGAGCACAGCTTCCTCCAGATCGTGGTGACGGACGGTGAGGAGAACGCCTCCGGCGGCGACCGGCGGCACGACGGCGACATGACCATCCTCGGCCCCTGGCTCGACAGGATCTCGGCGAAGATGGGCGGGCTTCCGGGCCACTGGACCTCCGCGATCCTCGTACCGAACTCCCTCGCCAAGCGGACGGCCCAGAACTACGGCTTCCCGGCCGGGAACATCGCCATCTGGGACGCCGACTCCAAGGAAGGCGTCGAGGAGGCGATCGGCACCGTGCGCGCCGCCGCCACCAGCTTCCTCCGGGGCCGCGAACAGGGCGTGCGGGGCACGAAGAACCTGTTCGCCGTCGGCCAGGACATATCGGTTGACCAAGTGCGTGCGAGCCTGGAGCCGATCGCGGCCGACAAGTACCGCCTCCTCAAGGTCGACCAGGAGACCGAGATCCGGTCCTTCGTCGACTCGCACCCGGGCGTCTCGTACCAACGCGGCTCCTGCTACTACCAGTTGGGCTCCCGGGTGCAGGTCCAGCCGGACAAGGAGGTCATCGTGGTCGAGAAGGACACCGACCGTGCGTACACGGGCGACGCCGCGCGCAGCATGCTGTTCGGGACCGGCATCCGCGGGACCGTCTCCGTGAAGGCGGGCACCAACCCCAAGCTGGAGGTGTACGTGCAGAGCCGCTCGGTGAACCGCAAGCTCAAGGCGGACACCCGGCTCCTCATCATGCTCTGAGCCACTTCGCTCCGAATCGAATGGACGTTCCGCTCCGTGGGGGCGTACGTTCCCTCTGCCCGCTCGAAACGGGCCACTCTCTCATTCATTCGTCCGGGGGGACCTTGTCGTGTCCGATTTCGTTGCACCTGCTCAACAGCCGGCCTGGCCCGGGGCCCTGCCGCCCCGACCGCCGCGCGCCCCTGAGGGGCTGCTGAAGGCCGTCGTCGCACTGCTGGGCGTGGTGGCGCTCACCGACCTCTTCGCCGTGTTCGCCGACCTGAGGGTGGCGAACGTCGCCGGCGACGACGAGAACTCCGCCGTCACCTTCGCCGAGGATTTCGACGCGGCGGACAGCCTCTACGGAGTCGCCGGTCTGTTCCAGCTGGCCGCGTACCTCGCCTGCGCGGTCGTCTTCATCACCTGGTTCTTCCGGACGCGCAAGTACATCGGAGCACTGGCGCAGGACGCGTTCGAACGGGGCCCCGGCTGGGCGATCGGCTCGTGGTTCATCCCGATCGGAGCGCTGTGGATGCCCTTCCGCATCGCCGTCCAGATGTGGGAAGCCGCCACCCGGACCCTGGGTTCCGAACCGGCTCGGTACCCGTCCCCCTGGCCGGTGCGGCTGTGGTGGAGCCTCTTCCTGCTCTCGGGCTTCGCCGGACGGTTCGCGAGCGGCTACGACATCGACGCACCGCTCACGGAGATCAGGAGCGCCGTCCTCCAGACCGCGGTGGCCGACGGCCTGGACATCGTCGCGGCCGCGGCCGCGGTCTACTTCGCCGTACGCCTGACGGCTCTCCACCGTCGGCCGGCCCCGGAGTCCGGCCACGCCGCCCCGGTCCAGCCCGGCTTCCAGGCGCTCTGACCACGGGCTCTGCGCCCGGGGCGGCCGGGGCTGCCGTCAGTGGCCGGCGGCGGCCTTGACCACGGCCACGGCCAGCCCGATCGCGGCATCGAGCGCACCGGCCAGCAGGGCGACCGCGGTGCCGTTGCCGAGCCGGACTCCGCCGTACCAGCCCCAGCCGAACAGACCGGCCACGCTGACCCCCGCCGCCGCGAACAACGCGGTCTCCAGGTACATCACATCCAGAGCGGCGGCGCCGATCAGGATCAGCGGACCGACGGCGGAGAGCAGCAGCGGGCTGCTGACCCACAGCATCCGGCGCAGCTCCGCGCGCGTGGCGATCCGGCCGTGCACCGTGCGGTGGGCCTGCTCGTCGGCGACGAGCGTCGCCAGCCAGAGGCCGATGGCGGCGGCCGCCACGCTGGCCGCCGCCCCGGTCGGGGAGGGATGCTCGGCTGCCGACAGCCCGATCACCACGGAGATCATGGTGATCGTCGCGTACAGCCGTTCCTTGAGCCAGGTGAGCCGGTCGGCGGGGTGCTCCGCACCCTCGCCCACCGCGCCCCCGGAGGCGTCGGCCGGGCGCGGTCGGCGCCCCTCGGTGCTGTCGTGGGCCATGCGGCCAGCGTAGGTTTCGGGGCGCCCGATCCGGTGGCCCGTCGGGGCCGTGTCGTCGGGGCGTACGGGTACCGGGGCGGCGCGCCCCGCTTGCGGCAGGAAGGCCGCGGAGGGCAGGGTTCGTGGCTGTGGCCACCCTGCTGATCGTCCATCACACACCTTCGCCGAACTGCCAGGCGCTCTTCGAGGCCGTCGTCTCCGGGGCGTCGGCCGACGGCATCGAGGACGTCCGCGTCGTACGGCGCGCGGCCCTCTCCGCCACGGCGTCCGACGTGCTCGCCGCCGACGGCATCCTGCTCGGCACCCCGGCGAACCTCGGTTACATGTCCGGCGCCCTCAAGCACTTCTTCGACCAGGTCTACTACCCGTGCCTGGACGCGACGCGGGGCCGCCCCTTCGGCTACTGGGTGCATGGCGGCAACGACGTCACCGGTGCCGTGCGCGGGATCGAGTCGATCACCACGGGCCTGGGGTGGCGACGTACGGCGGACGCCGTGACGGTCACCGGGGAGCCGGCCAAGGCCGACGTGGAAGCCTGCTGGGAACTGGGGGCGACCGTCGCCGCGGGGCTGATGCCCTGACGCCCCGGCCCGGTCCGCGACAGAGTCGATCCATCAGCGAGGTGTACGTTCGTACGCTTCGGGGTTAGGGTCACCCCCATGACTGTCGACGACATAGCGGTCCGCCTCCCCGCCACAGACCGGCGGGCCCGTGCGGCCGTCGCCGTGCTGTTCCTGACCAACGGCGCCCTCTTCGCCAACCTTCTGCCGAGGTATCCGCAGATCAAGGCCGAACTCGGCATGACCAACGCCGTCTACGGCCTGGCCGTGGCGGCGTTCCCGACCGGGGCCCTGGTGGCCGGCCCGGCGGCCGGAGCGCTCGTCCGCAGGTTCGGCTCGGCCCGCGTCGCGGTCGCCGGCACACTGCTCACCGGCGCGGGCGTCCTCGCCGCCGGTCTCGCGGGCGCCGTACCGCTGTTCGCGGCGGCCCTGTTCCTGGCCGGAGCGATGGACGCGATCACGGACGTCGCGCAGAACGCGCACGGCCTGCGCGTACAGCGCCGGTACGGGCGGTCCATCATCAACTCCTTCCACGCGATCTGGTCGATCGGCGCCGTCGCGGGTGGCCTCATGGCCGCCGGAGCCATGGCGCTGGACCTGACGCGTGGACAGCACCTGACCCTGTCGGGCATCGTTTTCGCCCTCGCCGCTCTCGTCGCCCTGCGCTTCTGCCTGCCCGGCCGGGACGACGAACGCCCGGACGGCGAACCCGCGCACGAGGATCTCCCGAACGAACCGACCCGCCCCGCGTTCACCGCCCGGCGCGGCACCGCGTACGCACTGGCCGCCCTCGTCCTCATCGCGACCGCCGGCACCCTCGTGGAGGACGCGGGGAACTCCTGGGCCGCCCTCTACCTCTCCGATGCCCTGCGCGCCTCCGCGACGCTCGCCGCGACCGGCTACATCGCCCTGGTCGGCGCCCAGTTCGTCGGCCGCATCATCGGCGACCGGCTCGTCGACCGCTTCGGCCAGCGGACGGTGGCCCGCACCGGCGGCCTGATCGCCGCGGTCGGCATGGGCCTCGCGCTGGCCGTGCCCACGCTGCCCGGAACCGTCCTCGGCTTCGCCGCCGCGGGATTCGGGGTGGCGACCCTGGTCCCCGCCGCCATGCACGAGGCGGACAGCCTCCCCGGTCTCAAGCCCGGATCGGGGCTGACGATCGTCTCCTGGCTCATGCGCCTGGGCTTCCTGGTCTCCCCGCCGGTCGTCGGCCTGGTCGCCGACGCCACGAGCCTCCGGATCGGCCTGCTGGTGGTCCCGCTGGCCGGCGCGCTCACCGTCCTCCTCTCCGGAGTGCTCCAGCCCCGTCGGGCGGCCGCGTCGGAGCCCGCCGCATGAACGCGAGCGGCGGGCCGACCCGCCGGGAAGGAGCACCGGTGTCCCGTACCACCCCGCCACGCCCCCTCGACGTGGAGGCGGTCTTCCCCGCCCTCGGCCGCGTGTCGAAAGTGGCGCCTGTCGGGCGACGCCCGGCACGCACGCTCGCGGCGTTGTCGGGATCACCCCGATACATCCAGTATCGGGGCGGCCCTCCGCCTTGCGATCGCACGCACCGG